>LVBN01000139.1 GCA_001603165.1 Spirochaetales bacterium Spiro_12 | reverse complement strand
GCCTGGGGGCGCAGGGTTTCGCCTGCGAAATGCCAGGCCCTCAGGAAGGCCCTGTCGCCGCAGGTCGTTCGCAGTTCCGTCGCTTTTTCCCGCAGCTCGCTTCTGGTGGTGCCGCAGAGGCTTTCCCTGCCAAGTTTGAGGGCTATGGCCTTCATCTCTCTGGGAATGGACGCATACTCTTCGGTGAGGTCGGCGTGGCTGTCCCCGGTGCTGACTATGGCCATGCCGTAGCCGAATTCGCCGGGGTCGAAGTCGAGAAGCCGAATCGCGGCCCGCCCGGGGCCCGCGAAATCGATGAGGGCCAGGCTGCCCAGGGCGCAGGCTGTCTGGTCCATGAGTCCGCTGGGCTTGCCGAAGTGCCGGTTCTCCGCGTCCTTGCCGACCATGGCCAGCTCGGCGGGCGAGACCTTCAGCCCCGAAAATACCGCGAGAATACTCCCGACGAGCACTTCGAAGGCCGCCGAGCTGGACAGGCCCGAGCCTGAGGGTACCCGGGAATCGATGTAGGCGTCGAAGCCGCAGAGGGGCCTGTCCGCCCTGCCCGAACCGCTGTTTCTGCCGGAGGCTCCAGATTCCCTACGGGCCAACCTGGAGAGCCCCTCGGCCATTCCCCTCGCCAGGGCTTGGGAGCTGGCCTTCTCCTCTGGCCTTGGGGACTGTTCACGAATATCCACTTCGAAGCCGCCGAAGCCCCGGGAGTGGATTCTCACCAGTGTATCGGTCCTGGGTAGGGCAGCGGCGACCATATCAAGATTCACCGCCGCCGCCAGCACCATGCCTCCATTGTGGTCGGTGTGATTGCCGCAGAGTTCGGTTCTCCCCGGGGTGGAAAAGAAAAGAGGGCAGGCTCCCCTTAGTTCGGGAAAACGGGCAAAAAGACCCGACTCGATGCCTCTGTAGCGCAGGGCCTGGGCCTCCAGTTCGCCGGCATCATAGAGTTCGGCCAACGACCCAAGCCGAGGTATGAGCCTGGGAAGCCCGGGATCGGAGTTTTCGCTGTTCGCCTTTGGCTCAGAAAGAAAGCGGGCTCTCATGGCTGAGACTCCAGCTTCCCGTTTTCCGCGCCCTGACCTAAGTCGACGTGGGAGGGCTCAATGGAGAGAAGCCCCTCGCGGGCCGCCGACCCGGCAAGCTCCCGATAGTGCCCGGCGGAGGCGATGATCTGTTTCACCTCCTCGTCCTTAACCTGCCTAACGATTTTTGCCGGATTACCCAGAACGAGGCTGCGGGGCGGGATTTTCTTGCCCTCAGTCACCAAGGCCCCGGCCCCCACTATGGACTCCTGGCCTATTTCGGCTCCGTTGAGGATAATGGCCCCCATTCCGATGAGGCAGCGGTCGGCCACCCTGCAACCATGGACGATTGCCCCATGGCCGACAATCACGTCTTCCCCGAGAACGCAGGGAAGATCCTGGGCCACATGGAGAACAGCCCCGTCCTGTATATTGGATCCTCCGCCCACGAGAATGGAGGCCAGGTCGCCCCGGAGCGTGGCGTTATGCCATATCGACGAGCCCTCTCCCAGACGCACATCCCCGGTGACGGAGGCGCTGGGGGATACATATGCGACAGCCTTGATGGCAGCCTCGTTTTTCCTTTCCTTCATGGTGCCCATAGAATCCTCCGGCCGGGCATGGGGAGTCAAGCTGGATGGCAGGGGAAAAAAAGGCGGCCTTTTTAAGGCCGCCTTCAACGACCGGGGGCGTACAAACCCATCCGGCGCGATTAGCGAGACATTTTTCCCGTTTACCTGGCCGCCTTCAGCGCTTCGAGGCACAGGGCCACCGCGCCGGCGCTTATGGAAACGCCCGATACCGCATCGGTCTTGCCGTCTTTCTTGACGGCGATTTTCGCGGGGTCGCCCGCCTCGACGATGGCCGCGCTCAAGCGAGCGGCCTGGACGTGCCACTCCCCGTTCTTGGCCCCCATCTTGTATTTGCCGCTTATACTTTCAAGGATCTTGGACTTGCTGCCCGCCTTGTTGGAAACGCCGTTCCATACGAGGTCGACCACGGAGCCGTTGACCACGGTCACGAGGACGGTTTCCTTCCAGCCGGACTTGTCGAATTCAGGCTGCTCGTAATAGTACCAACCGTCCTTGTAGGGACCCTTGGCGATGCTCTGGCCGGCCAGGGCCTTGCGGACCAGCTCATAGAACCCCGCCACCGCCATTGTGGCCCCGGAAATGGCATCCGTCTTGCCGTCCTTGCCATACTTGGAAAAGTTGACATCCTGGGTGGAAATCAGGTGGGCGGCCGTGGCCTTGGCCTGGGCATCCCACTCGGCCTTGATCTTGGAAGCCTTGACCATGCCATAACGGCCGGCGGCGGCCTGAGACATTTTGTCCCTGGCATAGGCTGCGTTGGAAACGCCGTTCCAGGTGGCTTCCACAATCTTGCCGCCGGAAACCTTAAGTACCGCCTGGCTCTTCCAGCCATCGGAAGCGAACGCATTCTCCTGGGCAAAATAATAGCCGTCTTTCACCGAGCCGAGGGAGACCTGGGCATTGAGTGAAAGGGCAGCGATCACTAGAAAAAATAGAATAAAAATCCTTTTCAAAAAAGTCCTCCACCTTTTAAGGTTACTATCGTGACGGAAATTACCATAATTTGCCTAATCTGACAAGAGCGCATATAGTGTTTTTTATATTTAATTGAGGATTTTTCATAATGGAAAAAAACGGGAAATCACAGCGGCGGCATGTATGGGGATAAGGTGCACATGTACGGGGATCAAAAGGCCCAAAGCCATAAACCGGAAATTCCGTGGGGACCGTGAATGCAGTGGGCTTCGCGAGGCCCCTTTCCTTGACAGATAGCCGCGCTACCTTTAGGATTGGTATACTTCGTCAGGTTTTAAATTCCCAAGGAGTAGCAGATGAACCAGTTGGCCGTGGAGTTGAATGAAATTCTAGCCGGCTCGGCCGCGAGTCGGCTCTTGTCGGATATGGGAACGAGAATGTACTTCCCCAAGGGCATTCTCACCCAAAGCGCCGAAGCCGGACAAAAGGCGCACCGCTTCAATGCGACCATCGGAATGGCCTATGAACATGGGGAGCCGATGATGCTGGACGCCCTTAGGGAGGCTCTGCCCGGATTGAACAGGACCGAGGCCGTGGCATACGCTCCCACCGGCGGCGTGGCCGCCCTGCGCAAGGAATGGAAGGCCTCCTTGTTCAAAAAAAACCCTTCCCTCAAGGGTAAATCCTTTTCCCTCCCCGTCGTGGCCCCGGGCCTCACCGCGGCCGTTTCTTATCTCTGCGATATGTTCCTCAACCCAGGCGACGCGGTGATCATGCCCGACCTGTTCTGGCCTAATTACAAGCTCATTGTGGAAGAAAGAAAATCCGCCAAGGGCTACACCTTTCCCACCTTCTCCGGCGAAGGTTACAACATAGAAGGCCTTGCCGCCGCGCTGCGCAAGGCCGTAGCGGAAAAGGGCAAGGCCGCCTGCATTCTCAATTTCCCCAACAATCCCACCGGCTATTCCCTCACCCTGAAGGAAGCCGACTCGATAGTGAAACTCCTTGTCTCGCTGGCCGAGGAGGGCGCCGATCTCCTGGTAATCGCCGATGACGCCTATTTCGGCCTCCAGTACGAGGAAGGGCTTTTGTCGGAATCCATATTCGCCCGGCTGGTGGATGCCCACGAACGAATCCTCGCCGTCAAGGCCGATGGCCCGACCAAGGAAGACTATGTCTGGGGCTTCAGGGTGGGATTTATCAGCTTCGGTGGCAAGGGGCTCACCGAGCCTATGCAGGAAGCCCTGGTGAAAAAAGCGATGGGAGTGATTCGTTCCTCGGTTTCCAGCTCGAGCGGCTTGGCCCAGCAGCTCCTGCTCAAGGCGCTCCTCTATCCGGGCTACGAAACCCAGAAGGCTCGTTATAGAAAAATCCTGGAGGGACGCTACAAGGCCATGAAAAACTACCTGGGGAGCCGAAAACTTCCTTCCTCCCTCAAGCCCCTTCCGTTCAACTCAGGGTACTTCATGAGCTTCGAATGCGAGGGCTTCTCCGCCGAGGCCTTGAGGCAGAAATTGTTGGACGAGCTCGGTATCGGAACTATTTCGATGCAGGACAAGTACTTGCGAATTGCCTTCTCCAGCGTCGAGGAATCCCAGATGGCCGAGCTTTTGGACGCCGTGGTGGCCAAAACCTTGGAACTTTCCCGCTAGCAGGTCTTTTCAGCGCTCGGGCAGGACTATCTCGGCCAGCAACAGTCGGTGATCCGAGGTCGGGATAGTCCCCGGACCTTTGACCGCCTCGATAATATGAATGGAATCCCCGCCCATCCCGGCCGCCAGGCTGGGCGAGACGAGGATATGGTCCAAGACGCTTTCATACCGGGAATCGACAAAGCTCGGGGTATTCGGGTGGAACTGATAATTCAAGGCGAGAAAATCGTTGCCCGGGTCCTGATCGCCCAGCGAGCATAGGGTGGAGAGCGTGGAGTCCGCTCCGCCGAGATCGCCGGGGTTCGCCGTGTTGAAATCCCCGGCGAGAATGATCCTGTCTGTATCCAGGGAACCCTCGTGCCGTTTCGCCAGGCTCCGCGCCAGGGCCAGCGCTTGAGCCTTGCGAGCGGCCTCGGATTTTTCATCGCCCATCGCCTTGAAATGAAAACCGTAAAGATGCAGGGAAGTTCCTGCGACTTCGACCCTGGCGTAGATGCCAGGTCTTGGCCAGGGATCGGAGGCCGATGGTTCGAGGACTTTTTCCTCAGCCCCGATTTTATACCGGGAGAATAGGGCGAGGTCATCCTCGCCCTTGGCGTTGACCACCGCGGTATAGGGCATCGCCCATCCCTGCTTGGCCAGAGCGACAGAGAGCAAGGCGATGTCTCCTCCCTTGCCTTCGTCGGATTGAATTTCCTGGAACAATACCATATCGACCTTGGCGTCCCGGATTGTGGCGGCGACGTAATCATGGAGGGCGATTCGCTCCTTGGCGGCTTCGTCCCAGGCTGCGCAGTCCCTGACGTTCCAGGACCCGACCCTAATAAGCGCTTGGTTTTTGCCCTTCGCCTCCGCCGCCGGAGATGGGTTGGTCGCTGTCGGGAGCTCGGGGGCCGCGGGCGTTGTCGCCGGCGGGACTACCCTCGTCGTCGAGACCAGGGGGTCGGATTCCGGTGCGGATACAGCCCCCGGCGCTTGATCGGCGTAAATCCGCACCGTTCCGCCATGGCCGAAGAAGGGGAGAATGGCCAGGCCCAGCACCGCCGCCACAGCCAGGACGATCAGGCAGGCGGTCGCGGCGGAACGGAATTTCACTTCAGTATATGGGAGCTCAGGGGCGGGAATCCGTTAAAATAGATGGACGAGTAGCTCTTGGTGTAGGCGCCGGTGGTCAGTATATAGACCCTGTCGCCTATCCGGGCCGTTTCGGGCATCGTGTAAGGGGCTTTTTCGTACAGAATATCCATCGAATCGCAGGTTGGGCCCGCAAGGATAATATCCACCGCCGGCCCCTCTCCTTCGAAATAGATAGGGTATTTTATCGCCTCGTCCAGGGTCTCGATAAGGCCGCCGAACTTTCCCACATCCAGGAAAACCCAGGGATAGCGCTCGTGCACCGATTTTTTCGCGATATTGATGATCTCCGACACGATGACGCCGGCATCTCCGGCCATGGAACGCCCCGGCTCGATGATGATCTCTTCGGGCCAGTCGTTTTTGAAGGAGTTGTCCAAAAAACGTTTTATATCTTCGGCGTACTGAGCGAGACTGTCGGTGGGCTCGATATAGTTGGCGGGAAAGCCGCCCCCCATGTTGATCATCTTGAGCTCCACCTTGAGGTCTTCCTTGGCCCAGGAAAACAGCTGGGCCACGGTGGTGAGGGCGGAGGACCACTGGCCGACGTCGCGCTGCTGACTTCCGGGGTGGAAGGAAATGCCGTAGGGCAGCAGGCCGAAACGAACCGCGGTTTTTATCAGCTGGCGGGCGAGGTCGGGGTGGGAGCCGAATTTCTTGGACAGGGGCCAGTCGGCTCCGAGGCCTTCGGTGAGAAGCCTGAAGAAAACCTTGGAGCCCGGAGCCGCCCTGGAAATCTTGTCCAGGTCGGTGATGGAGTCGGTGACATAGAGCCGCACGCCTTTTTCGTAGAAGTACGCTATATCCTTTTCTTTTTTGATGGTATTGCCGAAACTCATGCGATCGGGCTCGACGCCCAGCCTGAGGAGCTGGTCCAGCTCGAAGCGCGTCGCCACGTCGAAGGAGGAGCCAAGGTCTCTCAAAAGCTCGACCACGGCGTCGTCGGGATTGGCTTTGACGGCGTAATAAACTTTGGCGAAGGGAAGGTAGGTGCGCAGATCCTGATAGTTTTTTCGGATTACGTCCAGGTCGATGATAAGACAGGGGGTTTCCTTGTCCTTGGCGAATGCCTTGATGCGCTCAAATCGCTCGCGAGGCATGAAATTCTCGAGCGGAAAGCGGTACTGGTCTTTCATTGCCGTACCCCTTCAAGCTGTTTGATTGACCCGGCCTGAAGTTCCTGGCTCGGGGGCATCCGTCGCTCTCCCGGGGCGGCGACGCTTCCAAGGCTTACAATACTTATGTACTTGTCCAAAGGTCAAGCGTGTAGTATAGACACTGTATGATCGGGTTTTATGTCAAGAAAGCTTTTTGGGATGGCTGGGATAATGTTCTCGGCCTCGCGGTGTTCAACCTTGGTCATGTCGTGATAGGCAGCCTGGCTTTTTTTCTCCCCTCGATCCTCAACGCCGGGTCCTTTGTTTTCATGCTGTGCATAGGGGTGGGGATACTTGGCCTTTCGGTCTGGCAAGCTGTTGTCGCTTTTGCCATGAGAAAAGTCGCGGACTTTGGGACGCCCGGGTTCAGGGAAAGCCTGGCTTGCTTCGCCGACGCCTGGAAGCCCGGTCTCGTCCTCGGAGCGACCCTGGTCATCAGTCTGTTCTCGATGATCGTCGGTATTCCTTTCTATCTCTCCAGGGGCGGATTCCTAGGGGGCGTCCTGGCAAGCCTGCTCTTCTGGACCTGCCTGATCCTGCTTTTAGCCTCCCAGTATTTCTTGCCACTGGTCGCGCGGAGGGGCGGGGGCTTGCGGAGAAACGCCAAGCACGCGTTTGTCCTGCTCGCCGACAACCCCGGTTTCAGCCTTTTCCTGTTTTTCTATCGCCTGGCGACGATTATTCTTTCGGTTCCCATGGCTTTTCTGCTTCCGGGCTTAGCCGGCGTCGCGCTTGCGGGAGCCGAGGCCATAAAACTGCGACTTAAAAAGTACGAATGGCTGGAACAGAATCCCGGCGCCGATAGGAAGAATCCGCCCTGGGATTCCTTGCTCGAGGAGGAAAAAGAACTTCTAGGCAAGAGAACCCTGAAAAACATGATTTTCCCCTGGAAGGACTAAAGGATGAAAAAGAACAACGATAGCCGGCGAAGCGACGGGAACGGCGGGCGGAACTCGAATAAGGCCGCCGAAGCCCTCGCGGGGGTTCTCTTTATTCAAATCGACCCCGAAAGACTGAAGACCCTGGGTATAGAAGGATGGGAGGAAGCTTCCCTGCTTCCTGTCCAGACTCCGGGCCAGCTGCATCGTTTCGAACCCTCCATGATAAGCCCCGAAAGCATCGTGGCGGGTATCCTGAGGGTATTGGCCTGGCAGCCCGGGCATCCGATGGCGCCGCAGTACAGGAAGCTCGCCAGAGCCCTAAAGCCCGATCTTCTCGCCCAGCTCTCCGACGCGGGGGTGGCCAAGGCTCAAGCCAAGGATTGGGATGTGGCGGAGGAAATTTTCCTCGCCCTGGCCGGCTTGTATCCCGAATCGCCGCTTCCGCTCCTGGATCTGGCACTGATGAAGGAAGAACGGGCAAAACTGCTCAGGGAGGAGGAACGGGAAGATCTGGCCGAGGAGGAGGAAGACCAGGTCTATCAGAATTATTCCAATCTTCTCGAAATGGAGCCTCCTTTCCCGCCGGCTTACTACCATGCCGCCCTTTTCTTCATCAAAAAACGCAATTTCGACAGGGCCGTCTCCCTGCTGACCAGCTACATAGGACTGGAGGATGACAGGGAAAAGGTGGAAAAGGCCAAGTCGATTCTGGCCAAACTTCAGGATTTCGGGCTTTTGGACAGGACCTTCAAGGAGGCTTACGATTTTATCCAGCTCGGTCAGGAGGAAAAGGGCTTGAAGAAGGCCCGGGAATTCGTAAGCCTCCATCCCGAAGTCTGGAACGGCTGGTTTCTCGTGGGCTGGGCATTGCGCCGTCTGGGGCGCTGGCGGGAGGGCGCCGATGCTTTTAAAAAAGCGATCGAACTCAATTCCGGCGATACGGACAGCTTCAACGAACTCGCCCTGTGCCAGACCGAACTGGGGGAACTCGGCGCGGCCAAGATCAGTCTGGAAAAGGCCCTGAGGCTCGAGCCTGAGAATGTGAAGATTATTGTCAACCTCGGAGCGCTGTCCCATAAAATGGGCAAGGCCGGGGAAGCCCGGGGCTTTTTCATGAGCGCCCTGGAATTCGACCCCGACGATGCCCTGGCGAGAGACTGGCTTGCGCGGATAGGGGAATGACCGAGGACAGGGCGTAAGGAGACTATGAGATTCCCTGGGAAAACCGAAGTTATCATTAGGGATCTTGGTTCCTTCATCGATTCTCCCGAAGTTCCCGAAGCCAAGGCGCTCTTTGCTTTGACGGATGCGGCGATAGCGGCCATGGAGGGCGAATCAGCGGCAATTCGGCCCCGATCCGCGGATGGAAGGCCGGGAGGCTTGATCCAGATCGAGCGTCCCTGGACCCTGGTTATTCCCGACCTGCACGCCAGGGGCGGGTTCCTCCTGGGGATTCTGCGTTCTCGATTGGCCGAACTCCCGGAGGTTTCGGTTTTAGACTTAGTGCTGCAGGGCAAGCTTAGTCTTCTCTGCCTGGGCGATATTCCGCACAGCGAGGGAGGCCTCGCGGCGCGGCGCTGGTCCCGGGCCGCTCTGCGCAGGCTCGACGATCCGGGTCCCGAAGGGATCCTCAATCCTTTCATGGAGGAGGAGATGAGGCTTTCCCTCGGCGCCCTGGCCCTGGTCATGAGGCTGAAAGTCCTGCTGGGCGCCGGCTTCCATTGCCTCAAGGGAAACCACGACAATTTGAGCAACAGCGCGGAGGACGGGGACCTGCCGTTCTATAAATACGCCCAGGAAGGTTCCATGGGGGCGGAATGGCTTGAGCTGCGTTACGGCAGGGAAGGGCTTGATTCCCTTCGCCGCTATGAACTTCTCCTGCCCCTCGCCGCCCGGGGCAGGAGCTTCTGCGCGAGCCATGCCGAGCCGGCGGTTTCCTTCGGGTATGGGGATGTTCTCGAGTACAGGAAAAATCCCCGGCTCGTGAGGGCTTTGATCTGGACCGGGAACGGGGAAGCCCTGCCCCGGGCGGTGGAAAAAAGCCTTGCATCCCTTCTGCCTTCAAATCCCCGGCCGGCCACTCTGCGATGGATTTCAGGCCATAGACCAGTGGCGGGGAGCTACGCCCTCAGGGCTGGGGGAAAACTCGTGCAGATCCATAATCCGGAACGGAGCCAGGCCGCGTTGTTGAGGGAGGATGATCATTCCACCGCCCCGGGGCTATCCATCGTCGAGTTGGACGGAAGCAGGAGCGTCTTACGCCAAAGCGTCCTTGTCCCTCCCCTCGAAGAGGCCGGCCGCGGGGATGCTAAGGGCCCTGATCCGCGAGGCGCCTCTCGGGCTTGACCCTTCGAGGGCGCAGGACTAGTATTTTTGTCTATGGCTCCCAAAAAGAAGCGAAAAAAAAGCTCCAGCGGAAGTCCGGGCTGTCTCATACTGCTTGTCGGCCTGGTCATTCTCGCTATCGTTTTCCTCATTAAGCTCCCCGACATAAAGGGGATATTGGAAAAGACCCGATTTCTCGACCTGGTGAGGGAAAAAAGCGCTAAACAGGACGAAGAGCCAGTCTCCGCCACAGGCATGACGAGCACTACGCTCAAAAAGGCTCCGGAGAAGGAAAGCCCTGCCCCCGCCGAAAAGGAACCCATCCCACCGGCAAAGATGAGCAAGGACAGCAAGAGCCCGGCCGGTCCTTCCGCCGAGGATCAGGGCAAAGGCGAACCCGGCGACCGGAATCCGCCGGACCAACCCTCTGCCAGCGGGACGACGGTCGAGCTGGCCACTCGACAGAGCAGCTTGTTTTTTGTCCGCATCGGGGAAGACGGGCAGATTTCCCGTCATGAGGTAAAGCGGCGCATCCCCGTGAGCGATTCGCCCCTCACCGACGCGATCGGAGCCCTTCTGGCCGGACCCAGCGAGGGGGAGATCCGAAGCGGTCTCGTCTCCTTGATTCCCAGGGGTACGAAGCTTCTTGGGGTTGCGATGAGGGGTAATACAGCCTTCATCGACCTGAGCGAGGCCTTTATGTATAACCACTATGGAACGGAGGGCTTTATCGCCCAGCTCAGGCAGATTGTCTTTACCGCCACCTCCTTTTCCTCCGTGCAGGATGTGCAGATCATCATCGAAGGGCAGAAGAAGGATT
>LVBN01000138.1 GCA_001603165.1 Spirochaetales bacterium Spiro_12 | reverse complement strand
TAAGCCGGGGCTATGTACGCAAAGCCCTGGCCAAACTGGAACACTACGGGCTCATCAAGACCCTGCCCCAGCGGGGTACCATCGTCGCCGACCTGGGGCCCAAGGCGATCACGGGACTGATCGCGGCCATAGGCAGCCTGGACGAAGCCTTCGACCCGGGCAGCCTCTTTGAAATCAGGGATGTCCTGGAAACCTTCGCCGCGGGACAGGCGGCCCGAAGAGCGGGGGACGAGGAGCTGACCGAAATCCTGAAGTGGCATTCGGAATTCAAGGCCAAGTCGGAACGGGGGGAGCGGGGCCTGGACGAGGACCATCTCTTTCACCTGGCCATAGCCAAGGCCAGCGGGAATCCGGTGTGCGTTTCGCTGGTGAGCTACATAACGCCTCAAATCATATCCCTGAACGCCGATTTCGCCGAGAGCGATCCTGACCGATTTTCCCATACCTTCGCGGAGCACGATGCGATAGTGAAAGGAATCCTGGGGTCAGACCCCGCGGCGGCCGAAAAGGCCATGCGCTTCCACATGCAACAGGCCTGGAAGCGGAGGCTGCCCGGCATGTCGCCCGGGACTGGTATCTTTGTCCAGACAGCTGGACTTGCATAGGTTTTTATTTTCGAAGGAGGTTCGAACGATGAAAAGAATCATGATGGCGACATTGGCGATGGTCTTCGCCTTCACGGCCTTTGCCGCGGACAAGGTCACCGTCACCCACTGGTATTGGGCGGACAATCCCAAGTACTCCGCTACGATGCAGCAGATGGCCGCGGATTTCAACGCGACCAACGGCAAGGGAATTACCGTGGTCGCCCAGGAGTATCCCTGGGACGGCGGCGCATACTCCGAAACCCTCTTCAGAGCGGTGATGGGCGGCGGCGGGCCGGACACTTCGTCCTTCAAGCTCACCTCGACCCCCTTGTTCACCGCCAACAATCTGCTGGTCAACCTGGATAGCCACCTCAATTCCTGGAAGGACAAAAGTCTTATCGAAGCCAGCCTCTACGATACCATGCGTCAGGCTTCCGGCACCAAGAGCGTATACGTGATGCCCTGGAACACCCAGGTTCTTTACGTCTACTACAGGCCCTCGCTCATGAAGAAGGCGGGAATCGGCGTTCCCAAGACCTACGCCGAATTCCTCGAGGCGGCCAAGAAGCTCACCATGGACAGCAACGGCGACGGTAAGACCGATGTCTACGGTTTCGGCATGAGGGGCGCCAAGGGCGGGCAGGAGCCCTGGGGCTCCTTCATCTGGGCCAGGGGCGGTAATTTCGAAAAAATGGACAGCCCCCAGGCCATCCAGGGCATGCAGGATTATGTCGATCTCTTCAAGAACGGCTACGCTCCTCCCACCGCCCCGATGGATGGCTTTCAAGAGATAATTGCCAACTTCAAGTCAGGCAAGACCGCCATGACCGTCCACCACATCGGCTCCTCGGCCGGCATGATCGAAACCTTCGGCGACGACGTGGACGCCTTCCCCTTCCCCGGTGGAGTGGGTAAGTGGACCTCCATGGGCGATACCGAGAACGTCATGCTCAAGTCGGCCAAGAACAAGGACGCCGCCTTCGAGTGGCTGGCCTACCTGGCCACCGGCAAGGGACAGGAAACCTGGTGCACCGTCACCGGCAACGTTCCGGTTTCCAAGACAGTCAAGGAGCTCCCCTTCTTCCAGAGCAACAGGTTCATGAAGGTATCCATCGAAGGCGCCCCCTGGGCCGGCATATTGCCCATCCTGGATACCACCACCGAGTGGATCAACAATATTTGGCCCAACACCGTGTCCGCCGCCCTCCTGGGCAAGATCTCCGCCGCCGAGGCTATGAAAAAGCTGCAGGCGGGGCTTTGGGATTAATCTAATCCCCAGTTTGCTGCAATAGGAAAAGCGCCGGCCCCGGGTATAGAGCGGGGCCGGTTTTCCTTAAGTTCCGACCACCCGCGGAGGATGTAGTTGATTAAGCGAAACAGCTCCATATGGCCCTACCTTCTGGTCGCTCCCGCCCTTATCGTGGTGCTCACCGTGGTATTCATCCCGGTGATAAACGCCATTCTCATGAGCTTCCAGAACTACGATCTGCGGCGGCCCGGCAGAATAGGATTCAACGATTTCAAGAATTATGTGGACGTGATCAGGGACCCGCTGTTCTGGAGCGCCCTCTGGAAAACCATAGTCTGGGTAGTGGCCGGCGTGGGGCTGCAGTTCGTCTTCGGCTTTATCCTCGCCCTTCTTTTGAATAAAAAGTTCCCCGGCAGGGGTGTCGTCCGGTCTCTCAGCCTCATCCCCTGGGTGACTCCCGGGGTTCTCATAGGCCTTATGTGGCGATGGATTTTCGACGGCAACTACGGAGTTCTCAACGATCTTCTGCTCAGGCTGGGGCTCATACAGGAGTCCCTGCCCTTCCTGGCCCGGGAGGCCAGCGCCTTTCCCGCGGTCATTCTCACCATAGTGTGGCAGGGCATACCCTTTTTCGCCCTCATGCTTTTGGCGGGGCTTCAGGGTATTCCCGAAGAACTCTACAACGCCGCCGACGTGGACGGGGCCAACGGTATCCAGAAGTTCTTTCTCGTCACCGTTCCGTCGTTGAAAAGCGTCATCTATGTGACCACCCTGCTCCGCATAATCTGGGTCGCCAACTCGGTGGACGTCATTTTCAATCTCACCGAGGGCGGCCCGGCCTACGCCACCCAGACTTTGAGCGTCTATATTTTCAACAAGGGCAACTCCCTCAATCTGGGCTACGCGGCCACCCTCTCGATCATGCTCACCCTGGTGCTCGCCACTGTGGCGGTACGCTATCTCAAGACGATGTTCCGGAACCAGGAGGGCAAGGCATGAAAAAGCGGGGACCCGATCTTCTGAAAAGCTTCCTTTCCTATCTGCTCCTGGTCGCTCTCATCGTATTCCTTCTCTTCCCCTTCTACTGGACCTTCGTCACCTCCATCAAAACCAGCGCCGAACTCTATGGCCGAACCGTCACCTACTGGCCCAAGGCGCCCAGTTTCGAGTCCTACCGAAGGCTTTTCAGCGAATACAACTTCCTCAGGCCCATGGGCAACAGCCTCCTGGTGGCGGCCCTCACCACCCTCATTTCGGTGACCGTGTCCGTTTTGGCCGCCTACAGCTTTTCCCGCTACCGCTTCAAGGGCCGAAAATTCCTCATGTCCATGTTCCTCACGAACAACATGTTCCCCACGGTCCTCCTCCTCATTCCCCTCTACGCGATCATGAGGAAGATAGGCATTCTTTACACGCCCTCGTCCCTGGTGCTCTCCTATACCACCTTCACTATTCCCTTTTCCATCTGGCTCTTGAGCGGGTTTTTGGACGACCTCCCTCTTTCCCTGGAGGAAGCGGCCATGGTGGATGGGGCCAACAGGGCCCAGGCCTTTCTGAAGATCATACTGCCCATACTGATGCCCGGCATCGTGGCCACCGGGGCATATATTTTCATGAATTCCTGGAACGAGTATACCTTCGCGGTCATGTTCACCAACGAAGCGAACAGAACAATCCCCGTCGCCCTCAAAAACCTCATCGGCCAATTAGGCGTCGAATGGGGCATGCTCACGGCGGGGGGAATAATCACCATAATTCCCGTATGCGTCATGTTCTTTTTCGCCCAAAAACGTCTCATATCGGGCCTTACCGCAGGAGCGGTAAAAGGCTGAAAGCCGGCGATCCGACTATCCCCGCCATGGATTCATGGGCCTGGTCGCGGGCCGGGCCCGATGCCGAAGCCGGGGGAGCGCGGAAAACCGGTTTGCGTGTTCAATAAAGGAGTTTCGAGAATGAGCGACACGACTCTGGACGGCCTGGCCGTTCAGCTGCGCAGGGACATCCTTCAGATGCTCTACCGTTGCCAATCGGGACATCCGGGAGGTTCTCTCTCGGTGCTTGAGATTCTCATGGCCCTGTACTACAAGACCATGAGGACGGATCCCTCCAACCCCGGGTGGGAGGACAGGGACAGGCTGGTCCTCTCCAAGGGCCATGGCTGCCCCGCCCTCTACGCCATCCTGGCGAACAAGGGTTTTTATCCCAGGGAAGACCTCTGGAACCTGCGCCAGCTGGGAAGCCATCTTCAGGGGCATCCCGACATGGCCAAAACCCCTGGCGTGGACGCCAACACCGGCTCCCTCGGCCAGGGCGCGTCCATCGCGGTGGGCATGGCGGTGGCCGCCAAGCACAAGAAGTCCTCCTACAGGGTATTCGCGGTCTTGGGCGACGGAGAACTTCAGGAAGGACAAATTTGGGAGGCCGCCATGTCGGCGGCTCACTACAAGCTGGACAACCTGACCTTCGTTCTCGACCATAACGGCCTGCAGATAGACGGGCGCAACGACGAAGTCATGGGTCTGGGCAGCGTGATGGACAAGTTCGCCGCCTTCGGCTTTCAGTGCTTCGACGTGGACGGCCACGACATGGACGCCATCGCCGCCGCGTTGGCGGCGCCCGTTTCGGAAAAGCCCAAATTCATACGCTGCCGCACGGTAAAGGGCAGGGGCGTGTCTTTCATGGAGGACAACTCCGGCTGGCATGGAAAACCCATGAACGCCCAGGAATTCGAAGCCGCGATGAAGGAACTGGGGGGAAAGCAGAATGGCTGAATCAAAATCCCTGCGCGTGGCCTACGGCGAAGCCCTGGTCGAACTGGGCGCGGTCAACGACAAGGTAGTGGTGCTGGACGCCGACCTGGCCCACGCCACCATGACCAGTCTCTTCCAGGCCAAATACCCGGAGCGTTTTTTCAACTTCGGCCTGGCCGAGGCCAACATGATGGGCGCGGCCGCCGGCAT
>LVBN01000137.1 GCA_001603165.1 Spirochaetales bacterium Spiro_12 | reverse complement strand
CGGGCGACTTATAAAATCGACGCGATCGTCCTGGTGGCTATCAAGTCGATGCCCGTGCCCAGGATATCCCGAACCAGCACATCCCCACGGCGCACGGGAAGACCGATCTTTAGCGACGCGGCAAGAGCAAGCAACTCGGGAATTCGTTCCTTGGGGAAGGCCGCGCTGGTCCGCACAGGCACGCGCCGGGGCGCGTAAAAGGAAAGCGCCGCTCCGCTACCGATCTTCTCCCCTCCATACCCGACGCCCGCGGCAAGGGGGGGACGGACCGCTCTGCAGGTTGTGGTAACCACCCGCTTGGGGAAAAGGAGTTCTTCCCGGGCGTAGGTTTCGCCCCGGGGGCAGCGGTTTCCGGTGACGGTAATGTCGGCATCCGAAATTCGCTTTATGGATAAATGGCAACCCAGAGGGCAGGTAATGCATATTATCTCGCTCATGCGCGGCTCCTAGACTATTGCGATTTCGACTTGGACGGCTTGGTTGGCCGACATTTGGCCCGGATCGGCGAAGTCTTTAGGGCCCAAGGTGAGGGAAAGCATTTCCGAGGGCTGGACATGGGCTTTCTTGAGACTCTTCACCACCTTTCCGTCCATCCGCACCTCGAGCACCGCGCTGTTCTTCACCACCATGGAGCGCAGGTAAATCTTGTTTTCCCTATCCGGATCGACCTTGGCGGGATTGAGGTAGCGCACGTTGGAGCCGGTTTTCAACCTGAGTTCCCGGCTGGGCGAGTCGCCGGCCAGCCATTGGGCAGCGCAGGCTCCGGCCCTGCGGGCCTCCTCCGCCACGTAGTCTACCAAGTCGTGGACATGGAGCACGTTGCCACAGGCGAAGACCCCGGGAACGTTGGTCATGAGGCGCGAATCCACCCAGGGCCCGTTGGTGGCGGGATTTATCTCCACCCCCAGGCCCCTCGAAAGCTCGTTCTCCGGAACCAGGCCTACGGAGAGCAGGACGGTGTCGCAGGGGATTTCGAAGCTTTTATCGAAGCGGACGGCCCCATTTTCCACCGGCGTTATCTCCACCGCCTTGACCCGGTCCTTGCCGCGGATGTTGGTGGTGAGGTGGGAAAGGTAGAGGGGAATGCCAAAATCCTCGAGGCACTGAACGATGTTCCGCGTCAGTCCCGATGGATAGGGGAGTATTTCCACCACCCCGTGGACCTTGCACCCCGACCAAGACAGGCGCCGGGCCATGATGAGCCCTATGTCGCCCGATCCGATTATCACCACGTCTTTCCCGGGCAGGTAACCATCTATGTTGACCAGACGTTGGGCGAGGCCTGCGGTGTAGACCCCCGAGGGGCGGGAACCGGGGATCCGGATGTTGCCCCGGTTCCGCTCCCGGCAGCCCATGGCAAGGACTACCGCCCTGGCTTCGACGCGCAGCCCTCCATGCTTCGAAGATACGCCGTAAACTACGTTGAATCCGCCCTCCCGGCGTATCTCCAGCACCGTGGTGCCGCACAGGGTTTCGATACCCAGGGCGACAGCCCGCTCCTCGATCCTCTGGGCGAATTCGGGGCCTGAAAGTTCTTCGTTGAATTCGATGAGGCCGAAACCGTTGTGGATGCACTGCAACAATATGCCGCCCAGCTCTTCTTCCCGCTCGATCACCAGCGCCGAATATCCCCGGGAGCGAAGTTCCGCGGCGGCGGACATGCCCGCCGCCCCTCCCCCGATGACCACGGCGTCGAATTTAAGTTGTTTCATAGTTCCCCCCGCAAGACGTAACTGCCGCCGCCCCGCTTGGTCACTTCCTCGTAGCTCATCCCGGTCTCCCGCATGAGAATTTTTATGATCTTGTAGGCGCAGAAGCCGCCCTGGCACCGCCCCATTTGTGCCCGGGTCACGTATTTAATCCCGTCCAAGGTGCTGTGCCCCGCCCTTATGGCTTGGACTATCTCAGCCTCGCTCACCCGCTCGCAGCGGCAGACGATGTCGCCGTAGGCAGGGTCCTTAGCGACCATTTCATCCAGCTCCCAGGGGGAAAGATCCCTGGCCCGGCGCACTTTATCCACATAGGGATCCCAATCGGGCTTTTCCACAAGCCTGAGCCCGTCCTTTTTGAGAAGGTCCTTGACGTATTCCCCGATGGCCGGACTTGCGGTGAGCCCCGGGGACTGGATCGCCGCCACCTGCACCAGATGGGGTACTTTCGCGGAAAGCTCCACGATAAAGTCCTCGCCGCAGGTGGGCCGTAAACCCGCGAAGCTGGTGATGACATCGGTCTCGGAGATCGAAGGGATCATGATGCGCGCGCTCTGGAGTATTTTCTCCAGTTCCTGCCGGGTAGTGGAGAAATCCTCCTTGTCCTCCACGGCGGAGGCGGTGGGCCCGATGAGAACCGTGCCCTCGACGGTGGGAATGATCAGCATGCCCTTGGAAACCGCGGTGGGAACGGGGAATACCACCCTGTTCGGCTTTGCCCTGGTCATCTTGTCCAGAAGATAGTACTCGCCCTTTCTCGGCTTGATCGTGAAATCCTCGGCTCCGAAGGCCTTGGACAGGGTGTCGGCGAAAAGGCCCGCTGAGTTGACGACGTATCGGGCCCGTATTTCCCGGCCATCCAGGGCGGTGAGTATCCATTCATCGTCCTTTCGGCGGGCCAGGGCGGCGGCGAACTCGGTGATCAAGTCCACGCCGTTTTTCCGGGCCGATTCCACCAGGGAGAACACGAAGCGGTAGGGCTCCACGATTCCGCCGGAGGGCGCGTAGAGACCGCCCATCGTGTCGGGGCTGAGCTTGGGCTCAAGTTCGAGCATCCGTTCCCGGGAGCACATCTCGATGCCGATGACACCGTTTTCCACGCCCTGGAGGTAGAGCTGCTCGATAGTGCGCAGCTCGTCCTCGTGCAGGGCTACCACGACGATGCCGCAGCGTTCGAAGGGAAAGTCCAGTTCTTCGTGGAGGCGCTCGAACATGAGGGCGCCTTTTAATTCCAGCCTGGCCTTAAGATATTTTTTGTTGTCGTGAAATCCGCCGTGGACTATGCCTGAATTGGCCTTGCTGGTGCCCAGGGAAACGTCGATCTCCTTCTCCAGGAGGGCAACCCTCAATTCGTACTGGGAAAGCTTGCGAGCGATGTTGGCCCCGCATACCCCCGCGCCGATGATGGCCACATCGTACACTTCCGCCCGATTCGTCATGTAACGCTCCGTAGTGCGCGCGGCCTTCCGTGTCGTGGCTGCGACATCTTGGATATTGTCGCCGGCCGCAGGCTTCTTGAGTATATACACAGAGCCCGGCTTTTCACAGGCTTCGACCGGCCTAGCCGGCCTGCCCAATCGACCGGCCCAATCGGTCGTGCCGGCGGCGGGTTTCAGGGAATATGCCGCGCCTGGGGCCTCGAATTTCAAGGGCGGCTATGATACTTTTTCCCCATGCGTCCTCTCGCCACAATGACCCACCAGGAAGCCAAGGCTATCCGATACGTGTTGATGGATATCGACGACACCCTTACCACGGAAGGGAAATTGCCAGCGGAAAGTTACGCCGCCCTATGGGAACTCAAGGCCGCCGACTTCGTCGTAGCGCCCATCACGGGCAGGCCGGCGGGCTGGTGCGATCTCATCGCCCGCCAGTGGCCCGTGGACGGCGTCGTCGGGGAAAACGGCGCCTTCGTCTACTGGGAGGAACCCGGGACCCGTCGCATGAAGAGCATCACCCACCCCAATGCGACGCGCAACGACGCCCCGCCGTTGATCCTCGCCAGGGAAAGGGCATTGCGCGAAGTGCCCGGCTGCCGCGTAGCCCGGGACCAGTTCGCGAGGTTGTACGATCTTGCCATCGATTTCGCTGAGGAAGAGCCCGTCCTTCACCTTTCCGACGCGATGAAAATAAAGCGCATATGCGAGGAAGAGGGGCTGCGGGCAAAGGTGAGCTCCATCCATGTCAACGCATGGATGGGCGACTACGACAAGCTCGACATGGCGAGACGATATTTGACGGAGCGCTTTGGCTACGACGATGCGCGCGACAGGGGATCGGTACTGTTCGTAGGGGATTCGCCCAACGACGAGCCCATGTTCGCCCACTTTCCCATGGCCTGCGGCGTCGCCAACGTTATGCGCTATCAAAGCATCATGAAGCGTCATCCCGCCTTCATAGCCTCGATGGAGGGAGGACTAGGTTTCGCCGAAACCGCACAGACAATATTGGAAAAACGAAGGGCATAAAGCCGGTTTTGCTTTCAACGGACCACGCTACGCGCTTTCGGATGATTCAAACCGGAGAAGATAACATTCCTATCGTCTACTTTCATTATGAAGACTTAGTGAAAGTGACGTGATGGTGTTACGGCGCCTCGAGATGATCGCGCGCTAAGCCCATCGTACCAACCCAGGCGTGAAACGGCCGGCCAGGGCCGGATGGGAGGGCAACACCCGCACCGACCAGCCTATCTGTCCGGTGAGCCGCCCATTGGTAAGGCACTCGAAAAGGCAATGATCACCTTCGCGGCCAACGCAGCTCATCAAAGTACGCTCGGGGTTTTCGATCTCACCCTTACTGGTGATCGGTCCGCGATAGCATTCCACAAGAACTTCCTCGGGGCTCAAACCTCCCAGGTTCACCTTTGTCCAAACTTTGATTTTTGTATCTCTGGAAACCACCGGCGGAGCGTCATCGCCCATGTCGCCCACCGATACGGAAGGCCAGGCCGCGTATAGTTTTTCGAGATAGGCCGCCAGGGAGCGGCTGGAAGCGTAGTGTTCCTTACGCAGGGCCAGTCCGGCCGCCATGGCGGGCTGATAATAGGCGGCGTAATACTCTTCCAGCATCCTATGGGTAGAAAAATTCTTGCCCACCGATTTTATGGAAGCGCGCATCTTGCCAATCCATTCCCTGGGCAGATTGTCCCTGCCCCGGCGGTAGAACATGGGTAGAATCTCCCGTTCCAGCAGATCGTAGAGGGCTTCGCTTTCGATCCTATCCTGGAGTTCCTCGTCCTTGTATTCCTCGCCCTGGCCTATGGCCCAGCCGATATCGGAGCTATAACCCTCGGCCCACCAGCCGTCGAGCACTGAGCAGTTGAGCACGCCGTTCATGCCCGCTTTCATGCCCGAGGTGCCCGAAGCCTCCAGGGGGCGACGGGGCGTGTTGAGCCATACGTCTGAGCCGGAAGTCATGTAGCGAGCGATGCCCATGTCGTAATCTTCCACGAAGACTATGCGGCCCAACACCTCTTCCCTACGGGAAAAATGAACGAGTTCTCGTATGAGTTCCTTGCCGGGGATGTCGTGAGGGTGGGCCTTACCCGCATAGATTATCTGCATGGGCATCTGGGCGTTGGAAAGCAAACGAATCAGCCTGTCGGGGTCGGACAGCAAAAGATTGCCCCGCTTGTAGGTGGCGAATCTCCTGGCAAAAGAGAGGGTGAATATCGAAGGCGAAAGGGAATCGCCCAGGGAGAGGAGGGATGGGTCGGTAATACCCAGGCGTTCCATACTCGAAGTAAGTCTTTGGCGGCAAAAGGCGACCAGACGTTCCCTCCGGCGCTCGTGGGTACGCCAGAGTTCCTCGTCCGAGACTCTGTCCATTCTGTCCCAGATATCCTTGGCGCCGGGTTCGTTTTTAAAACGGGGGCCCAGGTAACGGTCCAAAAGATTGACCATATCGTGGCTTATCCAGGTACGGGGATGCACGCCGTTGGTGACGTGCCCAATAGGCACTTCCTGTACCGGCAGCTGGGGCCAGAGGCCTTTCCACATTTTTCGGCTCACCTCGCCATGGAGCGCCGAGACGCCGTTGGCCCAGGCCGAAAGCTTGAGGGCGAAAACGGTCATGCAGAAACTTTCGCCGTGATCCGCCGGATTCTCCCTTCCCAGGGCGATGAATTCGTTCCAATCCACACCGAAGCCCTGCAGCCAGGCGCGGAAGTACTTTTCCATGAGGTCGATTCCGAAACGCTCGTTACCCGCCGGTACGGGCGTGTGGGTGGTGAATACATTGGTCGGAATAAAGGCCTGCGCCGCTTCCTTGAAGCTAAGCCCTTGTTCCGCCATGAGGCGGCGTATCCTCTCCAGGGCTAAAAACGCCGAATGGCCTTCGTTCATATGGGTGGCCGCCACATCGATTCCCAGGGCTTCCAGGGCCCGGATCCCTCCGATTCCAAGCAGGATCTCCTGCTTTATGCGCATATCCTTGTCGCCGCCATAGAGGGTGGCGGTGATAGCCCTGTCCTCGGCGGTGTTCTCGGGGATGTTGCTGTCCAGCAGATAAAGGCTGGCCCGCCCCACCTTCACCTCCCAGATCGCCGCCCGCACCTTTCTGCCCGCCATCTCCACGAGGATATGAATGGGTTTGCCTTCCGAGTCCGTGCACTGTTCGACGGGCATGTTGTACCAATCGTTTTCCGGATAGGATTCCTGCTGGAAACCGTCGGCGTTCAGATATTGCTTAAAATAACCCTGCCGGTAGAGAAGGCCGACTCCCACGAGGGGCAGTCCCAGGTCGCTGGAGGTTTTCATGTGGTCGCCCGAAAGGATCCCCAACCCTCCGGAATACGTGGGCAAGGAAACATCGATGCCGAACTCCATGGAAAAATAGGCGGTCTTGGGCCCTTTTAGCCCCTTGTACCAGGCTTCGCCCTTTTTGTAGCGCTCGAGCCCAGCCTTTACGTCCTGCAGGGCCGCGATAAAGGAATCGTCCTGGGCCAGCTGATCGAAGCGCTCCTGGCTGATCATCCCCAGCATTTTAACCGGGTTCTGGCCGCTCTCCGCCCAGGCATCGGGATCGATGCGAATAAAAAGGGAGATGGCATCGAAATTCCAGGAGAGCCAGAGGTTCCGCGCGATCGCATCAAGGGCGGTCAGCTCTCCCTCGAGCCTCGGTTTTACGGTATGGGTCAGTATTCTCATGCTAGGACCGCCTTATATCATACGGGGTGTCGAGAAAGGGATACAGGGACTGGAACAGGCCGCGGGTTGTCATTCTTTCCCTGTCCCGAAAAGATTCTGGAGTTTTCCTAAGATTCCGTCAGGATTTTGAGCCTTGCCTTCCCGCTTTTCCCGGGAAGGCTCCGAATTGGGGAGGGTCGAACTCCGGGCTTTAGGATCGGGATCGGAGGCCTCCGATTCCAAACCCTTGCCATAGCGTTTTTTATAGAGGGCGAGCCGTTCTTCCATGGACATTGCGTAGGGGTCCCGGGGCTCGGCGTTTCTTTTGTCGCCCCGCCTATCAGTCGATCCTTCGTCCGGTCCATGCCTCCCCTTAGCGCCCTGCCTATCATCCCGCCTGCCAGTCCGGTTGTCTCGATCGGATCGGCCTGTCCTGTCGTCGCGGCCGCGACGCTGATCCCGCCGGCCGAAGCGGCGCTCCGGCATGGGTATTTCCTTGCCTGCGCTCGCGTCTTCGGGCAGGGCCAGGGTTCGATCCAGAGGTTGCGGCGCCAGGGGTTTTTGAATCATCCGCTCTATTGCGGGTACGCCGTAGACATAGCGCTCGCAGACCAAGTTATACAACATGGCCGATTCCTTATCCCTGTCGAGAAAGGCCAGTCTGTCGAAGTAGAGTTCGGGCTCCAGGGGCATATCGTAGTTCACCACGCGGAGGAAGCCTGGTTTCTCGGCGCCCTTGGCCCCTTCGTCGGTGAGAATCAATACAAAGCCACTCTTCCCTGACAGGGCCTTCTCCACGATCTGCCGCTTCCGGTCGGGGTTTAAGTTGCCGCCGATATAGTCGGCGGGGATTGAGTTCATCGCCAGCCTGGCGGCGAGTTCGGCCGCGGTGGACTTGAGGTTGCAAAAAACGCAGAGCGGGCTTCCGCTTTCGTCTTTCTGAAGATTCAGTATGAAGCGGATTTTATCCGCTTCTTTGATTTCCAGGCTCTTGAAGGCGATGCTGCCTCCGAAGCCCAGGGCCTCGGCGAGCTTGATCTCCTTGGGGTTGTCGGCGAAATCCCAGGCGAAATTTTTAGCCCGGGGGGTGTGTTTGTTCGCGATGATCAAACTGCGTCGCTCCCAGGAAGGCAGAAGCCGGCCCTGGACGCTGCGTAAGAGTTCGCCGGGTTTTTCGGCGAGCAGCTCCGCTTGATCGGCAATGATAAAGCCGAAATCCCGGGGAGCGAGGGCGATGTCATCAAGGCTATTCCAGAAAACTTCGAGGCTTGCGAAGACACAATCCGCGGAGCCGAAATCGCCATCAGCACCGATCTTTTCTTCCGCGCCCGGGCTCCCCTGATCCCCAGCAGCTTCCGCCGAAGGGCCGGGGATTGTCTTACGCAGAAGGCAAAGTCTTGGATTGCCCTGCCCAGGGCCGAGCATCGCCGAGGCGGCCTGGTAAGCCTTTCGCGCGGCTTCGTCCTCGGCACAGAGATACAGCGCCCTGGAAGCCGCCTGCCCTTTGCCCTGCCTGGAGAAAGCCCAGTGCAAAAGCGGGAATACGACTATCGACGCCCTGTCCCGTTCGATGTCGGTTTTAACGAAAAGATTTTCTTTTTTATCGAAGAGTTCGGTCAGCAATCGTTCATAAAAAACGGAGCGATAAGGGTCCGAAACCGCGGCGCCTTCCAGCAAGGTCGCGTCAACGGAAAATCGTGAAAAATCCATAAGCGTTCCTAATAGTATAAAGTTACAGCCCGCATCGATCGGGCGCCTTAGGTTCTTTCCGACACAAAGTCAAAGGATAAGAATAGCGTAAAACCAGGCGAAAGTGAATAGCAGCCAGGGTGCATGATATATCGATATAAGCATATAGTAATTTCCATACGGCCGTGATACACTGCGCTGTAATTTTACCGTATATACATCTTCAAGCGGGAGTTTCTCTTATGAGCGAAGCAAAAAAGATCCTCATAATCGGCGGCGGTTACGGCGGAGTCTGGGCGGGCAAGATCCTGGAAAAGCATTTCAGGAAAAACCCGAACATAGAAATAACCCTGGTGGATTCCAAGCCCTTCCACACCCTTATGACGGAACTGCATGAGGTGGCCGGATGGAGGACGGAGCCTGAGTCGGTTCAGGTTAGTTTCCGCAAGATATTCGCCACGAAGAGAATCAATGTCGTTCAGGACACTATCAAGGCTATCGATTTCGAGGCGAAAAAAGCCACGGGCACCATCGCCGATTACGACTTCGATTTCTGCGTTATCGGCGTAGGCGCGGAGCCCGAGTTCTTCGGCATTCCCGGAATCAAGGAAAACAGCTTCACCCTCTGGTCCTTCGAAGACGCCATGAAAATCCGCAACCATGTGGAACATATTTTCTACGCCGCTTCCAAGGAACTCGATCCTGTGGCGCGCAAGCGCATGCTCAACTTTGTCGTAGCCGGCGCCGGCTTCACCGGCATCGAGATGGTCGGCGAACTGCTGGAGCTTCGCGATGTCATGTGCCGCAAGTATTACATGGATCCGAAGGACGTCCAGATCACCAACATCGAAGCCCTGCCCTCCATTCTTCCCATTTTGGAAGAACCATTGCGCGCCAAGGCCGAGAAGTACCTGGCCAAAAAAGGTTGCAAGGTCATGCTCGGACAGGCTATCGTCGGAGCCGAACCGGGCAAGGTGCTGCTCAAGTCCGGCGAGATCGTCGAGACCGACACCTTTATCTGGACCTGCGGTGTCAAGGGCTCCAGCTTCGCCGGCTCCCTGGCCCTGCCCATGGGCAAGCGCAACCGCATCGACTGCGACGAGGGCATGAGGTCCACCCAATACCCGAACGTATATGTGGTGGGCGACAACGCCGGCCTCATGGTGAACGGCAAGCCCATGGCCCAGGTGGTCGAATCGGCCCACTTCTCCGCCGAAGCCGCCGCCAAAAACATCATCGCCGATATCGAGGGCGGCGAGCGCCACGTCTTCAAGCCCAACTATCACGGTTTCATGGTCTCCATCGGCGGGCGCTATGGCGTCGCCAACGCCGGCGGCATGAAGAGCTCGGGCTTCGTGGCCATGTTCTTCAAGCACTTTATCAACATGTTCTATCTCTTCAACATCGCCGGGATCAACCAGGTCTGGGAATACTTCAAGCACGAATTCCTGGACATGAAGAACAGAAGGACCTTCGTGGGGGGCTTTATCTCCCATAACCTCCGATTCTACTGGGTGCTTTTGCTGCGCATGTGGCTGGGCCTCATGTGGCTTTTCGAGGGAATCAACAAGATCGGAGAGGGCTGGCTCGACTTCGCCAAGGGTTCCAGCTCGGGCTGGATGTTTTCGCCGGGCGTGGTCCAGAAGGGCGTTGCCATAGCCGACGCGGCCAGCGC
>LVBN01000136.1 GCA_001603165.1 Spirochaetales bacterium Spiro_12 | reverse complement strand
CCCAGCGCCCGCTCCAAGGTGGCCATGGATTTTCTGTCCGCCTCGGCGGGATTGTCCAGATACCTGTCATCGGCTATCTCCTGGACCAAATAGCCTTGATAGTTATTATCCGCGATGGTGTTTAGCATCGCGGCCAGAGGGTAGCTACCGTCCCCCCAGGCCAAATGCACGAAGGGATTCCCATCGAGAAAGTGCATGTGCACGAGCCTCGGGCCGAAAACGTCGAACCACTGCTGGAGAGTTTCGCCCGCGGCACCCATGGCGATGGTATCCACCATGGCGCAGAGGCTGGGATGACCGACTTCGTCGAGCATGCGGCGGGTTGTTTCGAGGTTCCAGACTAAATTGGTCTCGTCGCTGCGCAGCGATTCCAGGGCGAGAGTTAGACCCTGGGTCTGGGCGAATTCCGCCAGTCGCCAAAGCATATCCCTGGATCTTTTCCAGGCTTCTTCAACCGCTTCGCCGGCCAAACCCCAGCCCGAATTGACTGTCATGATTTTACACTCCAGAAAGACCGCGACCCGGATGCCGTTGCTGAAGTAGGCGAAACTCTCTCGGGCTCGCGCCCCGCTGCCCGCCGCACACTGATAGGGCCGTTGGAAGCTGGGCGATGTCACCGATACCGGCCTGAGCCCCGCATCCCGGGCTTTTTTGGCGATGGGTACTACTGGATCGAAACCCCGCGCGTCCATGTGGAAGTGAGGCGAACCACACCAGAATTCAAAGGTTTCATAACCGGCTTTAGCGATGCTGTCGATAAAGTGATCGAAGGAAAAGCGGCTGTGATGGAAGTTCATGCCGGGAAAAGATGCTCGGGTGAAGTTCATCGACGTTCTTCCTTCGATAACCTTTACTTTATCTCGCCGGGGTAGCCGTTTTCGCAGAGTTCGAACCAGATATAGTCGAATTTTTCACCCTCGGCGGCTTTGCTGCCGTGGTGGAATCCGTGGGGGGTATAGCTGAGATCCCCGGCCTCTAAGCGGATTTCCTCTCCGTTGGCCGTATAGGTGAAAGAAGCGCCGGGAAGGGGGTGATACCACTGCTCCAGTTCGTTGTGTATGTGCTGGCCGACATAGGAGGGCCCATGGCCCAGGGTGGCTCCCATGGAAAGCCGGCCCAGGTTCCTGTGCTCCAGGAGCATTATGGAGGTGGTCCCGGGGCCCTTAAACTCCTCTTCATAGGTCCAGCCCTCGGATAGCCCCCTGAAGCGCGGTAGGCTCATGCGGGCTTCCCGCATGCAGGTTATGTCGTAGCTGGACATGAGTGTTTCGATATGGATGAATTCCAAATCGCCGGGGCTGTCCGCGGACACATGGATTTCGAAAGCCTCGGTGTCAAATTCAGGCACGAAAACCGAGACTTCGTTTATGTTAAAAGCCCTCCGGGGCGTGGTTATATAGCCCGAACCGGAGGTAAAGAGGAATATTTGATTCTTTTCTTCCACCTTGTAGCGGGGGGGCGCCCAGAGGGCGCCGGGTTTCATGGCGCAGGCTTCGAAGGCTGCCTGGGAATACTCGCCGACCAGGATTTTTTGCCTGGAAAGGCCTTTTTCAAAGCTATGCACTATTTCTTTCCGCCTGGATACCTTGATTGTTCCCATGAATTCCTCCGATCGCCTTGCTTGGTTGTATGGATTATTGGAGCACCTTGCTCAAAAAATTCTTGGTCCGTTCCTGTTTGGGGCGGGTAAAAAGCTCCACGGGGCTGTTTTCCTCGATGAGCAGCCCTTCGTCCATAAAGACCACTCGATCCCCCGCTTCTTTGGCGAAGCCCATTTCATGGGTTACGACCATCATTGTCATACCCTCGGAGACGAGTTGGCTCATGACCTCCAGCACTTCGCCCACCATTTCCGGATCCAGAGCGCTGGTGGCTTCGTCGAAGAGCATTACCTCGGGTTCCATGCAGAGCGCCCTGGCTATGGCGATGCGCTGCTGCTGCCCGCCCGAAAGTTGGCCAGGGTAGGCATCCCTCTTTTCTTTGAGGCCCACTCTTTCCAAGAGTTTCATACCCTTTTCGTAAGCCTGGTCCCTGGGCATTTTCTTTACCCTGATGGGTGCCACAGTGATGTTGTCCAGCACAGTGAGATGGGGAAAAAGATTGAACTGCTGAAACACCATACCGATGAGGCGCCGCTTGGCCACCACCTCTTCGTTATTGCCGTGGGTAATATCCGTGCCATCGAAGACTATGGAACCGGCGGACGGGGTTTCGATATTGTTGATGCAGCGCAGATAGGTGCTTTTCCCAGAACCCGAAGGGCCGATGATGACCACGACTTCGCCCTTGGAGACATTCATATCGATGCCCTTGAGCACTTCATGGGTCCCGAATTTTTTGCGTAAACCCCTTATCTCAATTATATGACCCATCGGTACAATCCTTTTAATGGAGTGTAAACGCTTACATATTTATATGTCTTTATTATTGAATTGTCAAATGCATATTCCTAATTTTGCTATATAATATGTTTCTATTTTTATGTAACGCATTACATTCATTTGTTATTTTTTGTTTTGACAAGTGAAATGTAGGGGTATATAGTTTCTTCTTGTTTGAAAATCCAGGACAATACCTGTCATGGTAGCGCAAGGATGCCTTCCGACAGGAGGCTGTCGTTTGAAAATCAGGTAGGGCATGAATATTTACGATATTGCGAGTAAAGCCGGCGTTTCGGTTGCCACGGTATCGAGGGTGCTGAACAATAGCCCCAGGGTAAGCCAAAAAAGCAAGGAAAAGGTTCAGAGAATCATGGACGAAGAGGGGTATGTGCCCAATATCTTCGCCCGGGGGTTGAGCCTCAACTCAGTAAAGAGTATTGGTATTCTCTGCCCCGTGATTTCCGACATCAATCATGCGGCGGCGGTCTCCCATATCGAGCGCCTTTTGCGTACCAATGGATTCGATACTATCCTCGCCAGTACCGGGAGCTATGAGGAGGATAAGAGCAAGTACCTCGATTTTTTGCTGGCTAAACGAGTGGATGCCATACTCTGCGTTGGATCGGGCAGTGGGGATGCGAAGGAAAGGGCGAGCTTCGAAAGGGCCGCGGGCCAGGTCCCTGTTGTGGTTGTCAACGGGATGGTCAAGGCCAAAAATGTATATTGCGCTCTCTGTGATGAAGAGGGGGCGGTGCTGAGCCTCGTCGAGGAACTCTTGCGTAAAGGGTACCGTTCAATAGCTTATTTTTACGACACCGAAACCTACAGCGGGCTCCAGAAGCTCTCGGGCTATAGAAAGGGACTCGCCCAGGCTGGGTTAGGGGCCGATCAACGTATTGAATTGAAAATCGATACCGAGACTAACGGGATCGATGCGAGCTTCAATCAGACCAATACCATTCTTGATACGGGCAAGTCCTTTTCCGCGCTTATCGCTGCCGATGACATTATCGCGGTGGGTGCTCAGAAGGCTCTTAAGAAAAGGGCTATTTCGATTCCAATTATCGGGTTCAACAATTCCCGTTTCGCTCAATGCGCGGATCCGGAAATCTCGAGCATCGACACTATGATCGAGAGTCTTTGCACGATCGCCGTCCAGCAGCTTCTGGACGTGCTCCAGGGCAGGCCGGCGCCGGAGCGGGTACTCATTTCAGCGTCGCTGGTTCAGCGGGAAAGCTTTATTCTTTGAGTGACGCCTTTTGCAAGGCATCTTTCGTATCGGCGCTGAGAATTGGGCTTTTCGGCTTGCCTAAGGCTTATGTGCCTAGTAGGATGGGCCCATGGAATTGAGCAGCGCGGCTATCGTGGCCATGGTGTTTACAGCCTTCAGCATAGGGATAGCCAAGAGCGGGCTTCCGGGACTGGTCACGGTCATCACGCCCTTTGTCGCCATGACTATGCCTTCCAGGATAGCCACAGGGATAATGCTTCCCTTGCTGATCGTGGCGGACATCGTGTCGGTGATCTACTGGAGGAGAAAGGCCTTATGGCGGTACCTGGGCTGGCTGATCCCAGGGGCTGTGGCAGGGTTGGCTTTAGGCTTTTTACTGCTGAGAGCGATAGACGACGCGACCTTCACGCCCATAATGGGATGGCTCATCATAATCGTTAGTCTGCTGAGCTTCGGCCTGGATCGGTTCACGCTGCGCTTCGACAAGGATAATAAGGTTATTCCGTTAGCCATAGGTCTTATAGCCGGGATATTCAATATGCTGGCCAACGGCGCGGCTCCGGTGCTCGCCCTCTATCTTCTGGCGCTTAAAATAAACAAAGAAGATTTTGTCGGAACGAACGCCTGGTTTTTCCTCGTCATCAATATCGCAAAGCTACCTTTCAGCATCGCGATAGGGAGCGTTCAAATCAGCCACTTGGGATTCGACGCCATGCTTTTGCCGCTTATCGCGGTAGGCGGCCTGGTTGGCGTTAGGATACTGAAAAAGATTCCTCAGAACATCTTTAATATTTCCATCCAGGCGCTGGCGCTGATTTCCGGAGCGAGGCTGCTGTTCTAGCTCCTGCCCAGCCGCTTTGATACGTGAGCCATTGCTGAAAACTCCCACAGTATTGCCGGAGTTTAATTGTATAAACGTCACACAATTTTACAATCGCCCATTGACCCCGGGACGGCGGTTTTGTAGCATGAACCATCAAATACGATGCCGCGCGAAAGCACGACTGGAATTCGGAAGGAGCGGAGAATGCCGGTACACAATTGGGATAAATTGGAGAGGGTGGCTTTGAATCCTGTCATAACGGGCAAGGTCGTGCAGACCGAAAAGGCGATGGTAGCCCGCATAACCTGTCCAGTCGGGCAGGTGAATATGCACACCCACGATTTCGATCAAATCACCAATATGCTCAGGGGAAAGATGCGATGGGTCATCGAGGGGGAGGGGGAATTCATTGTAGGCCCTAATGATGTCATGCTCATGAGGGCCGGGCTGGCCCATGGGGGAGAGGTTTTGGAGGAGGCGGAGTATTTGGATGTGTTCGTGCCGCCCAGGCAGGATTTTTCCTGGTACAAGCAGAAGCTGTGATTAGTGCATCGAAGATTGTTGTGAAATGAAAGGGGGCTGCCCGAAATCTCGGGCAGCCCCCTTTCATAAGATAATCGATAGCAGCCGGTATCAGCGACCCATGGCGCGGCCATGACGCGGCGAGGGATCGCGGCAATATCGGCCTGTTTTTTATTTGATCAGTTTGGCCTCGTTGACGGCGTTCTTGCCCGCCTCCATGCCGAAGACCAGGGGAGGCGCGTTGCCGGTACCGCCGGCCATGCCCAGCCCGCCCCACTGGCTAGTACCCTGGGCTTCTCCCGCGGCGTAGAGGCCGGGAATCCACCGGCCGTTTTTATCGAGAACGCGCATGCCTATATCGGTCCGTATGCCCCCCTGGGTCATGAAAATAGTTCCACGATTGAGAATGCCGTAGTAGGGGCCTTTGGTGAATCCGATGGCAGGTTTCTTGCCGAAACGATCCGTCTTGCCCGCGCTGTGGTCGCCGTTGACGGCGGCTATCTCGCGCTTAACCTGGGCGACCGGTAGTCCGAAGGCTTTGCAGAGTTCCTCAATTGTATCGGCCTTTTTGACCGCGTAACCGTTTTCTTCGAGGCGCTTTTCAAAGCCGCCGATGGGGAAGCGTTTGTTGAAGTCGACCATGCCCTGATCGAAGATGATGAAGTTCTCGAGGTCGGGCTGTTCGTTGAGAGCCATTTCGCGGGGATCCTCATCGCCGTCGTCCTCGTTTATAAAGCGCTCGCCCCGCTGGTTTACCCAAATCTCTCCTTTCCAGCCGTCGGCCGCTCCCGAGGTGAGGTCGCCGAAGCCTATCGCATACTGGCCGGGAGCCTTGGGCATTCCGCCGAAATAGGCGCAGATATAGTCCATGTTGACCAGATCGGCGCCCACCGCTGCCGCCATGCGATGGCCATCGCCGGTGGCGAAAGGCAGGGTGACGGTCATCACTTCCGAATACTTGGGAGAATACCGCTTGATCATATCGCGATTGCTGCCATAGCCGCCGGTTGCGAGAATCACCGCTTTGGCCCGCAGTACTTCGGTACCCTGATCGGATACGACCAAGACTCCGCTGACCCGACCCTTTTCCACCACCAGCGATTCTGCTTTGGTATTGAGGCGGATCGTTAACTTGGATTTGAAGGGCTCCATTTTGGCGTAGAGGAAGTCGGTGTACATACTCGATTTGTTCGGGCTGGGAACATAGGTTCGAGGAACGCTGTAAGCGCTATGCACGGGGTCGATGAAGGGGCCTCGTTTCGTGTCGACCTGGAATCCGCCTTTCACGAACCATTCCCAAACAGAGGTGGCCTTTTCGACAAAAGCCCTGAGGATGTTTTGGTCGGCCTTATTATGGCCTATGCGGTTCAGGTCCTGGATGAAGAGTTCGTTGGAATCTTCGATGCCCCGTTCTTTCTGCATCGTCGTGCCCGCCGCGGGGAAGGTGCCCGTGGCGATGGCCGTGGAGCCGCCCAGCACGGGATTTTTCTCCACCCAGATTACCGTGGCGCCGTTTTCCAGCGCCGAATAGGTCGCGGCATGGCCGCCTAATCCCGAGCCGACGACGATAATGTCGGCATCATAGTTCCGGGCGAAGCAGGGCGCGAGGGCCAGAAGGCCTGCGAAGACCACGAAAAAGAGGCGTTTGATAGTCATGGTAACTCCTGTATGAATAAAAATATATAGATATTAAATTATTATAGTTTAAATAAATTAACAGTGTCAATAAAAATGATGCTTTTCGTGACGTTTTATCCCGCCGCGGATCTTGCTTACCCGGATTCCCCGGATACTCCAATAGCCTATAAAGCCACAAAAGAGGCGGGGAGTTACGGGGAAGGCCCGGGGTGGCCGTTTTTACAAGTGTCGGTGGTGAAAAAATGCCGCCGGTCGAAGGTCGGCGGCATTTTACGGTATTTCCCAGGTTGCGGCCGACATCAACCGATCGGCAGAACCTTGACGATTTTCAGAAAATAGGTGTTTTCTGTGGCCTTTCGGTCTTTGTTTTGCTCAACGAGCTTTTTCTGGAGCGCCGGATCGCTGACATATTCCGCTATGATCCTGGCCCCGGAATAGCTCATTTTCTGCCCGCCCTTGGGAGCGGTATAGCCGGTGGCGGTAAGCACGATGAGCTTTCGCTCTTTCATGTTGATGCCGGTCTGATTGACGGCCAGCCCGAAGAAGAGGTACTCCCTGTCCTTGGTCACGCCGGGGATGACAACGGCGGCGTTAGGGCTGCCGTCGGCATTGACGGTGGCGATGGAAACGGAGAGCTGGTACGCGTCCATGGCCTTCCAGAGATCTTCGCCGCTGAGCGATGTCTTGGTGTAGTAATTGGTGGTAGAGGCCTTGGAGATCGAATCGGCGCTCTGGGCGCCGATTCCGACGGTCAGGAGCGCAAGCGCGAACAGGGCCATGAGAATTTTCTTCATCTGGAACCTTCCTTATCGATAGGTAATTATAGTTTCATAGTAGTAATTGAAAAACATATACAGTGTCAATATAAAAACGACTTGCTATTGCCCTGGCTTCCGAGCATGATGCAATTCTCAAGGAGACTTCTTCGACATGAATCCCTTCATTCTCGCTTCGCTCACCGCCGTGGTTGTGAACGCTCTTTTCTTCGCCTACGCTTCGATAAAAAGAACCGATGTGGTGACCGATCTTTCGTATAGCCTTTCCTTCGGCCTGGTATCGCTTGCCTTGATTCTGCTCAATACGGAGGCTGGCTTAGTGGCGCTCATCCCCGCCTGGCTCACGGTTCTATGGGCCCTGCGTCTGGGGGCCTATCTTTTTACCAGGATAATCAAGACCAAGGTGGATCATCGATTCGATTCCATGAGGGACGAACCGCTCAAGTTCGCCCGGTTCTGGATACTGCAGGCTATGGCGGTGGCGATAATTGTGCTTCCCGTGGTCGCTTCGGTGGCTTCGGATATCAGGCCCCGCGGTTTTGGGGTTCTCGAGGGCCTTGGCTTGGTTATGTGGCTTATCGGATTCGCCGTGGAAGCGGTTTCGGACGCCCAGAAGTCGGCTTTCAAGAAAGGCGGCGCCAAAGGCCTGATTACCAGGGGGTTGTGGCGATACTCCAGACACCCTAATTATTTCGGCGAAACCTTGCTTTGGTGGGGCATCTTCGTATACAGCCTTCCCGCGCTTTATGGACTGTTCTACCTGAGCATTCTGGGGCCTGTCTTCATTACGCTGCTCCTCCTTTTCGTGAGCGGTATTCCCCTTCTTGAAAAGAGCGCGGAGGCGAAATACGGCGAGGATCCCGCTTACCAAGACTATAAGCGAAAGACGAGCATTTTTATTCCGCTGCCGCCGCGACGATGATTGACAGGGCTTTGCGCTTTCTGGACTATAGAACATCTGCCGTCGGGCATTCAGCCTTCGGCGGTTTTGGAGGCGTGATGCGCTACTCTCTTCCCGCGGCCTACGAATCGCTACTGGGAGTAAAAGAAACCGAACGGGCTATCAAGGAAATCAAGGATTTTTTTCAGCTGAGCCTCGCGACGGAGCTCAACCTTACCCGGGTCACGGCTCCCCTTTTCGTTCTTTCGGGCCTGGGGATAAATGACGATCTCAATGGTATCGAACGTCCCGTTTCCTTTCCGGTAAAGGCGATGGACGGAGCCCGGGCTGAAATCGTCCATTCCCTGGCCAAATGGAAGCGTCTGGCGCTGGCCGAATACGGTTTTAAACGAGGGTTCGGCCTTTATACCGACATGAACGCGATCCGGGCCGACGAAGACCTGGATCCCATACACTCCCTCTATGTCGACCAGTGGGACTGGGAGCGGGTCATCGGAGCGGCGGATAGAAACCTGGATTTTTTGAAATTGGTGGTGAGGAAGATTTATTCATCCTTCAAGCGCCTGGAGTTCAGGATGCATGATCTGTATCCGGCCTTGCCCCTGGAACTGCCCGAAGAAATTACCTTTGTCCATGCCGAGGACGCCCAGGCGCGGTATCCGGCCCTGAGTCCCAAGGAACGGGAGAATGCTTTGGCGGAGGAATACGGCGCTTTTTTCCTTATAGGCATCGGCTGGGATTTGGCCGACGGCAAACCCCACGACGGGAGAGCCGCCGATTACGACGATTGGAGTACCCCCACCGGCGCCGGCCGTCGGGGGCTCAACGGCGATATCATCGTCTGGAACAGCGTTCTCAGGCAGGCCTTCGAGGTCTCGTCCATGGGAATCAGGGTTGACAAGGCGGCGCTGGAACTGCAGTTGGCTAAAAAGGGGCAGGAAGCGCGAAAGGAGCTTTATTTTCATAAAAGGCTCCTTCAGGGGAATTTGCCGCTCTGCATAGGCGGCGGTATCGGCCAGTCCCGGCTCTGCATGTACATTTTGCGCAAGGCCCATATCGGGGAAATCCAGGTGGGGCTTTGGCCGGAAGAGATGCGGACCGAGTGTAAAAAAGCCGGTATAAACTTGCTTTAATCCCTTACCGGCCCATTACCGCCGTAATTCCCAGGGCGTATGCCGTGGCGATTACGAGGAATATGCCCACAGGAAGGGCGACCCTTCGTATGGTGCCGGGCAGGCCCGTCTTAAAATGCTCGGCGCTGACGACCATGCAGACATGAAGAGGCGATACCATCATTCCCGCGTATCCGAAAGCCGCCGCCAGGGCTACGGTCGCCTCTTTTGGGACGCTGGTCTGGGAGCTCATCATGCCGAAGACGATGGGGAAGGCCAGCCCGACATAACCATAGCCGACCCCTGTTACCAGGCCGGCGGCCAAGGGAATCAAAGCGGTGGCGACAAAGGGGGGAAAACCGCTTCGTTCCATCTCCGCAGCGGCCTCCTGCGCGGCTCCCGCGGCTCCAAGGAGGGCGGAAAAAATCCGGATACCGATAAGCACGAGGATTAACCGCAAGGTTGAACTATTGAGACTGCCTTTGAAGACCGAAAAGCCCGATTTGCCCAGGCCTACATAGACACAGCCCGCCGCAAGCCCGAGAAGTATCGTCCCGTAGCGTCCCGTCAGGGCTTTTGCCGCTGAGGGTAAGGCCAGAAAGGGGGATACGAGGCTCCAAAGGATCGCCAGAATCCCGTATGTCCCCAGGGCGATGGCGAGAGGGGCTATTCCGGCGAGAAAGGACACCCGCCTTTCGCCGGCCGGGGATCGTTTCGTTTCCGTCATTCCGGCCCAGTTTTTTTTAGGCAATAGAAATATCAGGCCCAGGGTGAACAGCACGGGGGCGGAGTAAAATTGAATGCTGAATAATTTTATGGTGGAGATTTCGGCCAGTGAGAGGGTCATGACAAAGGCGGGGAAGAGAGGCCAGAGAAGTTCTATGATGTGTCTGAAATAGAAATTCGCCGCGGATAGTCCTTCCGGACTCATGTGGCCTTCGGAATCCATGGATTCGACAAGGGGGGCGGAAAGGATGGCCCCGCCAGGTACGGGCAAGGTGCCTATGAGCATGGGAGCCAAGGCGATGGCCAGACGTCGCGAGGGGGCGACGGCGATGATGGAGCGGGCGAAGGCGTCCATGGCCCCGGCTTTTTTCATCCCCGATGAAAACACCATGATAAGGCTCATCAGGCAGACCAGAAGAATCGTATCGGCGCTGAATATGTCCCCGAGGAATATGCTCGTTATTTTTCCCAGGCTGAGGCCCCGCCACAAGGCTATGGCGAGACCCCCCAGTATGGCGGCAAGGCCAAGGTGGATTTTTCGCGAGGTGAGAAAGACGACGAGAACGAATACGATGAGAATTTGGAGTATGGCCGGAACTTGAATAGTAGTATCTCCCTATTGGATTGTATTTTTTGTGGCATCGCCCCCCGGGAACTCAGCTCACGATAATTTTGAAGCCCGGAAATTCCTTTTCAAAAGCCTCCCTGGTGCGACGTTCCAAGCCTTCGGCGGTGACGATATCGATTGCGGCGCAGGCCTTGCACATGCCCTGTGGGAAACCTCTGGCCAGAGTGATTTCTATGCTGGATAGAGCCTCGCTGTACCGCACGTTAGAGACCAACCCCAGATCGACTATAGGTAGTTCCGACTGAGGTTCGATCGCCCCGGCCAAAGCGGCGTCGATCTTTTTCTGGATAGCTGGGTCCATACGAGAACCTCCTCATTGTTTAAAATACTCAGGACAGACCGAAAGAAAATGCTTGAGATTGTTTTCAATCTCCCCCTTCTTGGGATTCAGGTAGAGAAAGAAGGTTTTATTGTCGTCGAAGCAGCAGAAATGTGTGAGACTCTCCGGTTCGGGAATCGTTTCGAAGGTTCGCTTCAGGGGGGCGAGAATGCTCTCCTGTCTCCAGAGGAGCACGAAGGTCTTCCCGTCCCGGACGATCTCTTCCTTGCTCATACTCCATTCGCCGTCGATCTTGGCACGCTTCAGGTGTCCTTTTTCGATTATATGACCTTCGCTGATCAGTTTTTTATCGGTGAATATATTCATCACAAATCGATCCCGGTTTCCCAATAGATAGGTAAAAGGCACGTAGAGCAGCGAATGGCGGGGAATGAAGGTATAAGAGCCTTTGGCGCTGGTCCAGGGATCGCGCAACTTGTATTTGAAGTGATACCCGATGGCGCCTCCTATGTTGACATATTCGGTATCCTTGGGGTTCAGAAGCCTTTCCGCCTGCTGGGACATTCGGTGGCCGAGCCATCGGTTTTTCTTCGTACCCAGGAAATATTGGATCGAGCCGGCGGCGCCGAGAAGAAGGAGGGGGATCAGATAAGCTACGTTCATTGGTTTCCTGCCCTGTTTAAAAAATGTGCGGCGAGGGCCTGGGCCCCCACGGCCATGAGTTCTTCGCGGGAGCTGATGCCTTCACGGGTGAAATCGAAATCAAATTGGGGGTATCCGGCGAGGGAGGGATGCTGGGCCCATGCCATGTCCGATATTCCTTTTTTGTTTACGCAGACCGCGGAAAGGGGTATGCCCAGCCTGTTCAGCTCCTCCTGGATGCGCAAGGCTTCGTCCACGGAAAGCCGATCAGGATTGACGATGACGCTGATAAAGCTTTCCTTGGCGAAGAGTAGCTCGAGCCGGCTAAGCCTGAGGCCGATGTTTTTGAGTTGGCCGTAGACCTTGTCCTCATCCTTATCGATACAACTGGCGGCGATGGGCGATTCCGGGTTTATGCGGGCCACTGTCTGACGCTTGCTCAGGATTTTTTCCCTGAGCTGTCGCAACTCCTTTACCCATAATCCGGATATCACCGGAAGGGAGAGAAAACGGAGGGACAACGCTGTGGGCGGAGTGTCGAACACGACAACATCGTACAGGGGGCCGAGACGGCAGTGGATATCTTCGATAGCCCACAGCACGGCGTATTCTTCCGTGCCGGGCGAATATTTCATAATATTGAAGAAAGAGTCGAGATTGAAGGCGGTATTGTAGGAATAATTCGCCTTCATCTGGGCCCTGCTTTCGTTGAGGTATTTGTCGACCCAATAGGCGAGGTCCACTTCGAGGGCGTCGAGCCTCGGTTCGATGGTGATTGGCTCGCCCGAAAGCCTGGTCCCCAGTATGTCGCCTAAATTATGGGCCGGATCGAGGGAGGCTATGAGGACTTTTTTGCCTTTTCGGGCCAGAGAGAGGGCGAAGGCGCCGGAGAGCGTGGTTTTTCCCACCCCTCCCTTGCCCAGGAAAAAGGCCCTGTCGTTCATGCGTTCTCCTTATCCCACTTCCATCATGCCGGCCAGCACGCCGATCGGGTCCTGCGCCAGGTCGGCGCGGGCGATGAGGACAAGCAATTCCTTTTCCAGGTAAGGAAGAAGCTCCACGGCGATGGGCGAAGGAGGGGAGGGGAGGCCGGCGAAACCGCCCAGTATCAACAGGCTGAAAATATTCTCCAGCTCCCTTACCTCGAACTCGAGCAGGTCGGTGGCATTGTCGCGGTTCACCTGGAGGGCTGTTTTTATGGCCGACTTGATCAATTGCCCGAAACTTCGAGACATGCCCCGCTTCCTTTGATGGTGGACTCGCACTGTGTTCGCAATTTCATTAACGTAGGCACATTATACTATCAGGTCGCCGTATCGAACAAGCTTGGCGAACATCGCTTTTCGGCTATATTTAAAAGGCGTTTACAAAGCCAAAGGTATCGGATAATTGAAAAAGGGCTGCCCGGGATTTTCAATCCCGGGCAGCCCGCTCTGTCGATCAAGCTATCGCCTTCCGAAGGAGGGGTAGCTTTAACAAGGGTCTTAGGCTTTCGCGGTGGCTTTTCGCTCCGCCCACTTCTTCCTGAAGCCGAAGAGCATCACGAAACTGAGATAAAGCATGAAGAGATTGATCAAGCCGACCACTACGCCGGTGATGACGTTGGTGGTCTTGGCCATGTCGATAAAGAACACGGGGATGATCACGATCTCGTACCAGATAAGGGCTGCGACTACCGTTACCCAGAGAAGAAGGGCGGGCAGGACGGTGGCGATCACGAACTTGGCCTTGAGTTTCTCGTTTACCCAGACGGCGACGGTGAGCATGACCACCGAGGCTAGAAGCTGGTTGGCGCCGGAGAAGGCCGGCCAGATCACCGTATATCCACCGGAGCGAGCCAGGAAGAGGCCAATGAAGGCGATGAGTAGGGAGGCCACCCACTTGTTGTGGAAAATATTGTAGACACCGGGGCTCTTCTCCTTCAGGGGTTCGGCCATTTCCTGCATGATGTAGCGACCCAGGCGGTTGGTGGTGTCCAAGGTGGTGAGCGCGAAGGTGGATACCCAGACTGCAGAGAAAAGCTGCATGAAGCTCATGCTGAGGAAGGGGATCTGCGTCGAAACCATCTTGGCGAAGGAGTTGACGAAACGTCCCAGAGCGGGGGTGGTCATGAGCTTGTCGCCCAAAGCCAAGCCGCCGAATCCGGCGATTGAAATGACGACCAGGGTGGCCAGGAAGCCTTCCACCAGCATGGCGCCGTAGCCGACGAAGAGGCCATCGGTCTCGGTCTTGAGCTGCTTGGAGGATGTTCCCGCGGAAACCAGGGAGTGAAAGCCCGAGAGGGCGCCGCAGGCGATTATAAGAGGTACGGTTGGCCAGAAAGGAGAGGGCTGGAGATTGCCCGCGGGGCCGATCAGCTTGGCGCTGAAGGAGGTGAAGGCGGGGATGGCGTCCAGGGCTTTGAAGCTGAAAATAGCCGCGATACTTCCCACTAGAAGACCGAAGTACAGGAAGTAAGAAGACAGATAGTCTCGGGGCTGGAGCAGGAGGTTGACAGGAAGTGTTGATGCCAAAACGATATAGACGAAAATGATGAGGAAGTATATGTCCTTGCCCCACTTTACGGGGAACATGTCGCCCAGCCAGAACGCGGCGATGATAAGCACAAGGCCGATGATAGTACCCTTGCCCAGGCCGAGTTTGGACTTGTACATGAAATAACCCGCGATTACCGCGGCAACGCAGAAGAAGACGAAGGAGAAGAAGACACGTCCGTCGGCGGCGAACTGTCCGGCAACGATATCGCCGAAGGCGGCTACTACCAGGACGCAGAGAAAGAGGATGAACCAGCTGAAGGTCTTGCCAGCCTTCTTGCCGATCACATCCTGGGCGACGAATTGCATAGAACGCCCGTCGTAGCGCACTGAAGCCACCAACGACAAATAGTCGTGGATGGCGCCAAGAAAGATGTTACCGAACCAGATCCAGAGAAGTCCAGGCAACCATCCCCAGGCGACGGCCATGGCGGGGCCGGTGATGGGACCGGCGCCTGCTATGGAGGCGAAGTGGTGGCCGAACAGGACGTACTTGGAGGTTGGAACGTAGTCGACGCCATCGTTAAGCCTTTTGGACGGGGCTTCGGGCGCCTTGCCGCTTTGTAGGACGTTATCGCGGATCTTCTTACCGTAGGTAAAGTAGAAGATCACATAGATCGCGATAGCGACCAATGCAATAAGAGTACTCATGCAGTCCTCCTGCAAATATGGATATATTAGGATACTCCTCCAATAATGTGCTGTCAAATGAATAATGCGTATCCCCTCCCCTGCGTATCCCCGACCGGGAAAGTGAATCGTCGCGGGTGAAATACCGATCGGCTCCTTGTGCGGGCGCCCGGTACATCCGATACTATAAAACAGACCTATAACAATGGATGTGCGTATGGGCGAAGTGACTGCATTGGGAGGCGGATTCTTCTGGGTTGGGAATTCGCTTCTTACCGAAAATCTCATTTGTAATCCCTACCTCCTCGTGGAGGGCGGCGAGGGCATTCTTTTCGACCCGGGTTCCACCCTGGATGCCAAGGACGTGATGGCATCGGTCGCTTCCATCCTGCCTTTGGATAAGATCCGCTATGTGGTGTTGCATCACCAGGATCCCGACCTGGCGGCGGCCCTTCCTTATATGGAAGCGGCGGGCATGAAATTCACCATAGTCACCCACTGGAGAACCTGGTCCCTCCTGCGTTTTTACGGCATCACCTCCCCGGTGTATCTGGTGGACGAACATGGCTATGCCCTGCGGCTCTCCAGCGGCCGGACCCTTCAATTCATTCCCACCCCCTATCTGCATTTCCCCGGGGCCATAGCCACCTACGACCGACAGAGCAAGTTTCTCCTGTCCAGCGATCTCTTCGGCGCTTTTTCGGAGCGCTGGTCGCTCTATGCCGACGACGGGTATAGGGAAGCGATGAAGCGCTTCCATGAACACTACATGCCTTCCAATGAAATACTCAGACCAACCATGGATCTGATTTCCTGCCTGGAATTGGAGGCGATTCTGCCCCAGCATGGATCGATCATCAAAGAGAATATCCCTAGTTATATCGACACGCTTAAAAACCTGGAATGCGGCCTGGCGCTGGAATCGGGCCTGCGAGGCGAGAAGACCAAACCCGATTATCAGGCTCTGGGCGAGGAGGTGACGAGGCTCAAGGAATTGAACGAGCAGCTCCAGAAGGCAGCCACCCTGGTGAACGAAGTCCAGATGAGGGATTCCACCACAGGCCTTTACGACGAAACCTTTTTCAAGGAGTTCATTGACGAACAGGCTTCACTGCGCTTCTACGCCGAAGGCGTGGAGGACGATGTCCTGGCGGTTTTCGGCATCGACGAGGGCATGGCCCGGATAGAGTACCAGTACGGACCTAAGGAAGTGGAAGCCATTCTTAAAGGTGTGGCCAGGATACTCCAGGACGGCAAGGCCGCTACTCAGCCCGTGTTCAGGCTCCACGGGACCACCTTCGCCCTCTGGATGCCCAGAATCGTCTTCCACAAGGCGGTGGAACTTTGCGAAACGATACGCACCAGCGTGGAAGCATCCAAGAGCTTCATAGAACGGATAACCGTTTCGGCTGGATTGGTGGCTGTGGCTGAAATCCGATCCACTATTCTGGATCCGGCCGAGGCCGGGGCAACCCTTGCCGAAGCAGGGGTCAAGCGGCTCAGGATAGCCCGCAAGAGGGGAGGCAACACAATCTGCACATCTTCGGAGGTCGGCACAGAAACCCAATCCAGGGCGAAGATCCTGGTGGTGGACGACAATCAGATTCATGCCGGCGTCCTGAAGACCTTTCTCGAAAACAATGATTACACGGTCTCCATCGCCCAGGACGGCGGTAAAGCCCTGTCGATGGTGGCCGAAGAAGGCTTCGACCTCATCATATCCGAGCTCATGGTGCCCAAGGTGGACGGCTTCATGCTCAAAGATAGCCTGGCCGCTAAATCGGGCACCAAAGATATTCCCTTCATCCTGGTTTCCCACAGGAAAAATGAAAATTCGGTGCGACGCGCATACGGACAGGGTGTGGATCATTATCTCCAGAAGCCCTATCTTATGGCCGAACTCTTGGGAATCGTGCACAACATGACCTCGGGCGGCGGGCTCTGATGAAGCTGGATGTCGAGTATATTCTTCTGGCGGCTGCCTTTTTGGTATGGCTGGATATCATCATTGTGCTCAGGGTGCTGGCCAACAAGACCAGCCTCGCCCTGGACGAGGAAGGACGGCAAAAGGGCTATGCCGACCTTGCTAGTGTCTTCAAGGTTGAAAAATCAAAAAAGCGCAAGATTGCCCGAAGGTTTTTCGACCTCTACCTCAAGTTGGCCCAATCCATAGAACTCCCCGGAGAAGAGCGGGAAAAACTGCTCCAGAACGAGGAAATCCAACGGGAACGAGCCAAGCTGCTGAGAAGGATAAAAAGCCCCATTTCATATAGAAGGAAGAATGCCGCCCTTGGGCTGGGCATCCTTGCGGACGAGGAGGCGAGAACAAGCCTCGAACAGGCGCTGGCGGAAGAAAAGGATGCTCCCACCAAGCTGGTGATCGCCAATGCCCTGGCTGATATTGGCGACTTTCGATCGCTTTCCTTCCTCGCCGAAAGTCTTCTGGGCGCTAAGCGCTGGTACAGGGACAAGGTGAATATGCTCATCGCCTCCTTCGGTAAGGAGGCTCTTTTCCCTTTGCGAGCCTACGTGGAGCGCCATGAATTCGAGCTGGTCGAGCTTTTCGTTGACATGGCGGGGAAAATTATCTGCGGGGACCTGCGGGAGTACCTCGCTGCATTGCTCAGTGGCGCTCCCGAAGCCCTGGCAGCCCTCGAACGCGGCGTAGTTCTGGATCGGGAAGGCGCGCCGGCCGAGGCCGGCGCGGATAAAGAGTTTCTGGTGGCCAATTACAGGCGAATAATCACCAAGGCCGCCGAAAACCTCGAAACCTTCCACCCGGAAACCCTAAACGATCCTGTATTCCTGGAGAGTAAGGAAAACCTGGTACGGAACATCGCGATCCGCTCCCTGGGCAACGCGAACAGCCAGGGCAATGTGGACGCGCTGCTTGGGTATCTGGCCCATCCCTCCTCGGGATCAGCCGCCCAGGAGGGGCTTGTAAGAATTCTGGAAGCCCATTCCCGCTTTATTCCTGGGGTTGTAAAAGTCTTTGAGTCCACGAAGAACGAGGCCGTGCAGCGCCGCCTGGCAGAGGTACTGGCCGGGAGGATCGAATACTTTATCGTCAGGCTTACGAGTGCCGGCGCCCCGGCGGCCGAACGGCTCATACGCACCCTTTTGTCCATGGGCAAGGCTTCGGAAATACTGGAGTTTCTCAAGCTTAACAAGGATGAAGGTATAGAAACGAAGCTTTTGGATATTCTGTGTCAGGAGGCTGCGCAAAATGCTGTGGTGGAGACCGAATGCAGACGTTATTTGCCCGATAGGCTGCTCGAACGTTGCGCGCTTACGCGCCTGCCGCCTTTAACGGTTTCCAGGGAAGAAAAAAAAGACGTAAAAATGATCCGCAGCCTCTATCTCATCCTGGCGATGGCCATTTTTTTCTTTCCCTTCCTGTATCTGCTCAGGTACTGGGGCCTGCTGCTCAAGGCTCCTTTTATCGACCAGCTCCAGACCTTCGTGGTGGATTTCAACTCCGATTTCGCCTGGTATTCCATAATAGTCAACCTGGGCTACCTGGTGCTGTTAGCGCTCTCCTGGGTCATGGTAAGAACGGAGACCAGGCTGTGGAATCTCAAGACCATGAAACTTCTCTTCAAGCCCCGGATGCTGCCCTCGGTGTCCATAATCGCTCCGGCTTTCAACGAGGAAAAGACGATCATTCAGAGCGCCAATTCACTCCTCAACCTCAAATACGACGATTACGAGCTGGTGATCGTCAACGACGGATCCAAGGACGGCACCCTCAAAACCCTGGTGGAGTATTTCAAACTCCGCAGAACGGATCAGAGCTATACCGAGCGATTGAAAACCAGCCCCCTGCTGGGAATTTACCGCAACCCTCTGCTGCCCCGCCTGGTGGTGGTGGACAAGGTGAACGGAGGCAAGGCGGATTCCCTCAATGCAGGTATCAATATTGCCAAGAAGGAGTATTTTTGCGGTATCGACGCCGACTCCCTCCTGGAGCCCGAGGCCCTTTTGAAGGTAGCGGCGCTCACACTGGATCATGGGGTGGAGACTCCAGCCCTGGGCGGTAATATTTTCCCGATAAACGGCTGCGACGTGGACCGCGGCTATCTGGACCGTATTTCCCTGCCCAAGAACAGGCTGGCGGCCCTGCAGACCATAGAGTACCTGCGCGCCTTCATGTGCGGCAGACTCGGCTGGGCCCGGCTCAATTCCCTCCTTATCATATCGGGGGCCTTCGGCCTGTTCAGAAGGGAAAGGGTCATTGCGGTGGGCGGCTATATGAGCGCCCAGGAACGCTATGGCAAGGGCACCGTGGGCGAGGATATGGAACTGGTGGTGAGAATAGCCCGGCTTATGAGGAAGAAAAAACAGAAATTCCGCATAGGCTACGCCTACAACGCCAACTGCTGGACCGAGGTCCCCGAAAGTATAAAGATACTGAAGCGCCAGCGGGACAGGTGGCACCGAGGGCTCATCGATATCATGTTTTTCCATAGGAAACTCCTCTTCAATCCGGCTTTCGGAACCATGGGCCTTGTCGCCATGCCCTATTTCCTCATCTTCGAAATGATAGGGCCCCTTTTCGAAATCCAGGGCTATTTTATGGTGCTCATTGCGGCCATCTTCGGTCTTATCAGCGCCAAGCTCGCGCTGCTGCTCTTTACCGCCACGATTTTGTTAGGAATCCTGATTTCCATGTCTTCGATTCTTATCGCCGAGCGTCAGGTCTCCTATTTCAACTATAAGGATACACTCAAGCTCCTTGCCATGGCGTTTCTGGAAAACTTCGGTCCCCGGCAGGTTTTTTCCATGTGGCGGGTGCTGGGCTATTTCAGCGCCATGAAAAAGCCAAAGGGCTGGGGGATCATGGAGCGCAAAGGCTTCGCCCAGGGGAAAAGCTCATGAAGGCTAAAACGGTCAGGCGACGTTCGGCTTTGGGAATATTGTATTTCCTTATGATAGCGGTAACCGCGGCCTTTGTGTCCATCTTTTTTCTGCCTGGTCTGGTCTGGCGGCTTTCAGCCTTCCGTCAGCTGGAAGTCTGGGCGGTGGACAAGACGGTGCCTTATCCGGATTACCGGGAGCATGCGGGGCTGTTCTGGATTCTCAAATACGAAAAAATCGCTAAATCGGGGTCCAAGCAGCTCTATAACGAAAAATCCGATTATTTCGGCTTTTATCCCTACGGCAAGGACGAGTGGAGGGGCATGCCCCTGCCTGCCAGCGGCACCAGGCCCGATCTCATTTATATAACCGATACCTACGGGGTATACAAAGACGACTACATGCAACGAAGGCTTACAGGCGAGTGGTCGCCCAAGCTCTACGGAGGGCTCTCCGCGGAGGATATCAACACCATCCGCAAGAACCTGGGCGAGGGCAATACCTTCATTGCGGAATTCAACACAGCGGCTTCTCCCACCAACCAGTTCGACAGGGATACCCTGGGAAGGCTCTTGGGCGTGGAATGGTCGGGCTGGATAGGACGCTATTTTGTCGACCTTTCGGTGGGCAACGAGGTGCCGGCCTGGGTGATAGAAAGCTACGAAACCCAGCACAAGAAACCGTGGAATTTTTTCGGACGAGGTTATGTGATTTTTTCCGACAGGGACGAAATAGAGGTGCTCAGCCTGGGCAAGGACGTGGGGATGGGCGGCATGAGTTTTTCCTTCAAGGATAAATGGAAGGACGAGTTCAAGCTGAAAAAACCCGTTTCCTACCGGTATTGGTTCGAATGGACGAATCCCAGGCCGGGGACAGACGTGGTGGCGGAGTTCGAGTTCGACCTCAGCGCCGAGGGAAGGGCTAAGTTCGAAGCCCTTGGACTGCCCGTCCGATTCCCCGCAGTGTACCTCAGCGAGAATACACAGTATACCGGCTGGTATTTCGCCGGCGATTTTGCCGAAATCAACAAGCCAGCGACTCCCTTCAGGTTAAAAGGCATAGGCTGGGTCAAGCGGGTGCTGGCCGACGATTCGGTGGATAACAACGATTTCTTTTTCTGGAAAGCCTATGTTCCCCTGATGCAGAAGATTCTGAAAGACGCCGCTGCGGCGAAGACGCAAAGGGCGGCGGCCCAAGCTGGGGTCGGGGAGCCCGAATTCAGGGTGAAGACTTTCGGCAAGGGCTTCCAGATGAAGGACAAGGCCGGGCTCTGGAGGGATTTCTTCGTGCGGGGTGTCAACATGGGCCTGGCTGAGCCGGGGAAATATTTCACCCAGTTCCCCCAGGACCTGAATACCTACCTGCGTTGGTTCGACGCCATCGCGGACATGAACGCCAATACGGTACGCGTCTATACTCTGCCGCCGCCGGAACTGTACCAGGCTTTGTACCTGCACAACATCCAAAAGCCCGATAAGACACTCTACCTTCTCCAGGAACTGTGGCCCGAAGAGCACCCGGAAAACGGCGATTATCTGGCCAGGGAATACAGGGAGAGTTTCCTCAAAGAGATAGACTACGGCATCGACGCTATCTACGGCCGCGCCAACGTGCCCGAGCGCAAGGGACGGGCCTGGGGCATCTATACCGTGGACGTCTCCCCCTGGCTCTTGGGCTGGCTGGTGGGCCGCGAGCTGGAGAGCGAGGAAGTGCTGGCCACCGATGCCAGGAACAAAGGAACAACCTATACCGGGCGCTATGTCTCCGCAGGGCCCAAAGCCAGTCCCACCGAGGCCTGGCTCGCCGAGTCTTTGGACGAGGTGGCATCCATCGAAGCGGCGCGATACGGCAAACTCCACCCGGTGGCCATCGTGAGTTGGCCCACCCTGGACCCCAGGGAGCACGACTCGGAGTGGGACCCCGCTACGGGCAAGAAGAACAAGGGCAACGACAGGGCCAGCGTGGCGATAGATCACTTCGAAATAAGCGCGGAAATGAAGGCCGGCCTTTTCGGGGCCTACCACATCTATCCCAACTATCCTGATTTTATCAATAACGAAGTGGCGTACGGTTCGTATATGGACGAGAAGGGACTTCTGCGCTACGGCGGTTACTTGAAGGAGTTCATGGAGAGCCACAGGCGCTACCCTGCCCTGGTGGCGGAATTCGGCATGGCCAACGGTGCGGGCATCGCCCACTTTGCCCCCGACGGGCTCCATCATGGAGGCATCGACGAAGCCACAGCGGGCGAAGAGATCCTGAGAATGCTCGCCGCGATAGAGCGGGAAGGCTATGCCGGCGGCGTGGTATTCGAGTGGATGGACGAGTGGGTGAAAAAAACGTGGACCACCGAAACGCTCATGATTCCCTATGATCGGCATGTGCTCTGGCATAACGTGGTGGATCCGGAACAAAATTACGGCCTCATGGCCAACGAGGTGATAAAGCCCGAAGCCCCCGGAGCCGTGGTGGCGGGCAACGGGGCGATAAAAAGCATCGAGATAAAAGCTGACGCATCCTATCTCCATCTGGACATCGAGGTAGCCGAGACTGTGGACTTTTCCAAACGGGAACTCCTGGTCGCCCTGGACACGCTGAACAGGAATTCAGGCCAGACGCGCTGGCCCGTGGGGGGCCTGGTTTTTGGCTCGGGCATGGAGTTCCTGGTGCGTATTTCCGCTCCCGACAAGGCCGATCTTTTGGTCATTCCGTCGTACAACGCGGCTTCATCGCGTTATGCGACGCAGGTCTACAGCGATGGGCGATTCGAGCGGATGAGCATGCTCGTCAACGGTGCGGTTACGACAAGGGACGGCAGGAAAATCCCGGAGAAGCGATTCGACGCCTCGGCCCTGCCCAAGGGCGACTTCGACGAAGCGGGTGAGCTCTGGAATATCGATGGCACGTTCATACGATTGCGGTTGCCCTGGACCCTCATTAACGTGAGCGATCCATCCTCGGGCATGGTTCTCCAGGACGAGAGGACGGGCTACCTGGGCACCGACAGGGATACACTGCGGATCACCAAGACAGACGGCTTTTTGGTGGAAGCCCTGCTCTGGGATGCCAAGGCCGCGGCCGTGCAGGGGAAGCTGACGATGTTCCGCGAAAAACCCTTCAGCTGGAAAGGCTGGGAAGAGGCTCCACCCTACAGGGAAAGGTTCAAGAAAAGTTATTATATTCTGCAATATGCCTGGGCCCAGGACGGGGAGAGGGAGAAAATCTTCAAAAAACTGCCTTGACGCCCGGAATGGCGGCCACGGCGGCGTAGAGTTTTTTCATGATCAGGGCCGAATCCACCCTGACGCGGGCGCCCATGCGGCCGTAGCGTCCTTCGGGCTTGGCGACGCCCTGGATGAGGCTGCAGGGCACTTCCAGGGTTTTAAGCAGGTCTCTGAGTCGGGCCTCCAGATCCGCTGGAACTTCGGCCTTGAGATAGATTATTCTCAGATCGAATTGTACCGGGTAGTTGACAGTGGCGCCGCCGAAGGGGCCGGAACAGGAGGGAGCTTGATCTTCCATGGGCCCCGAGTATGGGTAAAAAAAGGCGCTTTGTCGAGAAGCCCGAATCGATGGCGCTGAATCGGCGGTCCCTGAACCGGTGGCGGATGAAGCAAGGGCGGGACTGCGCGACCTTTGAGATGCGCTCAGGTATAAAAATAGGAAAAGGAGCAAGACGATGACCGATCCCCGGCTGGAAAAACTGGCAGACATTCTGGTCAATTATTCGGTAAAGGTTCAGAAGGGCGAAAAGGTTCTCGTCCAGAACAACAACAGCGAGCCCGAGTTCGTGAAGGCCCTGGTGCGGGCCATACACGGCGCCGGCGGACTGGCCTTTATCGACCTCAAGGACAGGGCTATCGATAGGGAACTCTATAGGGGAGGGAGCGAGGAGCAGTTCGCCCTCCAGGCCCGATTCGAGTTGGAGCGGATGAGGGCCATGGACGTCTATATCGGATTCACGAGCCTGCGCAACTCCTTCGCGTGGAAGGATATCCCCCCGGACAAAATGGATCTCTACAACCGGTATATCTGGAAAAAAGTCCATATCGAAGAGCGGGTGCCCAACACGAAGTGGGTGGTGCTGCGCTTTCCCTCGGCGGCCATGGCCCAGAACGCGGGGATGAGCGAAGAGGCCTTCGAAGATTTTTATTTCGATGTCTGCACCATGGATTACGCCAAGATGTCCAAGGCCATGGATTCTTTGGTGGGCCTGATGCGGCGCAGCGACAGGGTGAGGATAGCCGGACCCGATACGGATCTGCGCTTTTCCATAAAAGGAATGCCCGCCATCAAGTGCGACGGAAGCATGAACATTCCCGACGGAGAGGTCTACACGGCGCCGCTGCGCGGGTCGGTGGAAGGGTTTGTGCGCTACAACGCGCCCAGCGAAAAGGACGGCTTCAAGTTCGAAAATGTGCGCCTGGAGTTCAGGAAGGGCAAGATAATAAGCGCCTCGGCCAACGACAGCGGCCGGATTAATTCCATGCTGGACATCGACGAGGGCGCCCGTTACCTGGGCGAATTCGCCCTTGGACTGAACCCCTTTATTACCCGGCCGCTCCTGGACACCCTCTTCGACGAAAAAATAGCGGGTTCCGTCCACATAACCCCGGGCAACTCCTACGACGACTGCTTCAATGGCAACCGCTCCAGCCTGCACTGGGATCTGGTACTCATGCAGGATGCGGCATCCGGGGGAGGGGAGATCTGGTTCGACGACAGGCTTGTGCGGAAAGACGGACGTTTTGTGCTGCCCGAACTGGAAGGCCTCAATCCCGAGAATCTGCGTTGAGGATCGACGGAGCTGCCGGGGCGCGCCGGGCACGTGCCCGGTACGTGCCCGGCGCTTTTTCGCGAAAGGCGCCCTCTTATCCAAAGCGCCCTTCTGTTACAACAAGGTTCGGGGAACTAAGAGAGGGTCTTTCTGGTTAGAATCCGCCCATCGGGGTCGACTACCACCAGCCTTATCGGCAGCGCCCGCCCGGATTTCTGCCGCGCCTCCTCCATGAGCTTGGTAAGCCCGCCGCAGCATGGCACTTCCATGATGGCGACCTCCAGGCTTTCGGCCTGGTCGATGAGGGCCGCCAGCTTGGATATGTAAATATCCCTTCCCGAATCGAGCTTGGGACAGGCTATGACAAGGCTCTTCCCTTCCGCCAGCTTGGCGTGGAAGTCCTCCATCACGAAGGCGGTGCAATCCGCGGCCACCAAGAGCCGGGCGTTGGCGAATTGGGGAGCCCGGGGATTGATGAGATGGAGCTGTACCGGCCAGTTGCGGGGTTTGGAGCCTTGGGGCTTGGGGGTCGGGCCGACAGCAACGGGGGTCGGGTTTAGGCCTGGGCTGGTATGTTCCAAAGCGGAGCCGGCGCGCGTAGCCAGATCGGCGAGGGTTCTGGAGAAGGCGGAGCAGGGTTTTACGAACTTGGGCCGGGCCTGTTTACGGAACTTTTCGTAGCCCTGGGGTATGGCGATGCCTAGGTTGTCCAGCCTGTCGATAGCCTGTTCGAGATAGAGGTCCTGGCCGAAATGGTCGAGGTGGGCAAAATGGGCTGCCAGCACGGCAGGTCCCTGGGGAAGGATTTTGTCCAGCACCGCGGCCTCGTCGTAGGATTCGGCGTCCCGCTGGGTCACGCGAATGGCGCCGCGCGGGCAGTGGCCGATGCAGGCGCCCAGGCCGTCGCAGAGGCTCTCGCCGACCAGCCTGGCCTTGCCGTCGATCACCTTGAGGGCGCCTTCGGGGCAGCCTATTTCGCAGGCGCCGCAGCCGTCGCAGAGATCTTGATCGACTTCTATAATAGTTCTGGTAGCCATTGAGGCCGCCTCCGCTTTTCGGGTGACTCACCCACAGATTTTCTACCCCGTTATTTGCCGGGGCGTGTTGATTCGGATTCTGTACCATAAGGCTGGACTTTGGGAAGATCCTGCGCTGGGCGGGGCAAAAAAGGGCCGGCGGGCAGCAAGCCCGCCGGCCCTTTGTAGAGTGCCGGATTTTTGTCGCTCAATCGCCGGCAAACTAAAAACTCACATTTCCTGTCCGGGCGCTCGCGCTCCCGACGGTTCCTGGTTTAGGCTACCTTACTTAGGCTACTTTCACCGGAACGATGCGGGGGGCCGCCTCGGCCTTCTTGGGCAGGGCGACGGTGAGCAGACCGTCGCGGAAACTGGCTTCGATCTTCTCCACATCGATGTTGTCGGGCAGGTCGAAAGAACGGGAGAACTGGAACTCCCTGCGCTCCCTGCGCAGCCAGCGGTTCTTGGCGCTCTTCTCTTCCTTGCTTTCCTTCTTTGCGGTGGAGAGATAGAGAATACCGTCCTTGAGTTCGAGCTTGACATCTTTCTCGGAAAGCCCGGGAAGCTCGGCCTCTATGAGGTATCGGTTGTCCTCTTCGCTGATATCCACCGCGGGGGTCCTGAAGCCGGTGTAGAAAAGGTCGTCGTTGGAGAAGAAGCGATCGATCAGATCGAAGGGATTGTTGCCGTAAAGGGTCAGGTTGTTCATAAAGCACCTCCAAAAAGGTTTAGGTTATCTTTCGCCGGAAGGCCTGTGCCTCACGGGCCGCCGTTCCGTGCGGGACCCCTTTCGGGCGTCCACTAATATACAAGCAATAGGCGTGCCAAAAAAGAAAACGATGACAGAATTATTTTGATAAAATTATATATCATTATACTATATATATTAATATTATCTAAACCAGTGATGTTTTTCATTAGGGAATCGCGTTTCAGGAAGCTGAAGTACTCAGGGCATGACAAAATTGGCTTTAAAGCACAAAAAAACGAAAAATCCGCATCAGGGGCGGGCGAAATTCACTCAAGCGTATCAAAAAAGACCTGTTTAGTGTGTCAAAACAATACGTTTAACTATTAACCAAGCCTGGCTTGACGTATTTCTTCGATACAAGTCAGGAACTCGGCTAGGAGGACGCGATTCAAAGCCTCGGTCGCGGCTTTGCTCGGCTTGACCTGGAGGCCGAGGGCCTTTAACGTCCGGTCCACAGGCAGTGGCTTTCCGACGATCACTATCCCTTCTTTCGGACGTAGCGCCTTCCTCTGGGAGATATTCCCTCCCATGAGCCGGGAGATGAGATCGTAATAGTTTTGCGCGGTTTCTATATAGAGTTCCAGGGGATCCTCGGGTTTGAGTCGATCCAGGTCGAGATAATAGGCCAGATCCACCAGCTCCATGTGACGGGAAGCGTACCAGGCTTCTCCCGCGAGCCTGTCGGCCAGAGAGCGCTTTAGGGCGGGCATCTGTTCCGAATCGGCCATATCGGCCCTGAAAATTCTGTCCCAGCCCGTCTGGCGTATCCTGTACACCCGTCGAATTTCATCGCCTTCGGGTTTAAGATGGAAGCAGCGCTCGGCGGTGGTTAGCGCGGCTTGGCGAAGCCCGGACAGCCGCTGGGCGCTGGAAAGCCCCGGCGTTTCGGGCAGTTCGGCGCCATAGAAGTGCCGGTACTGCTGTTCGGCCGCTGCCAGCACGGCCTCGCCCAGACGCTGGAGCCGCTCGAAACGGCTTTCCCCGGCGACCCGGGCGAGGCCGCAGTCCCCCTCCATGCCCAGTATGAGCGCATCCAGAGCTTTTTCGGTCGCTTTGGGCCAGCGCTGGTGAATCGATATGGGCAGGAGAACCACAGCTTCGTTCCGCCCCTCCCGCTTAAGGTCTTCGGCGCACCAGAGGCAGATCCTCGACGCCCCCGACTCCAGCCTGGGGGGCTCTTCGCTGGAATAGGAAACCTGGCCTTCCGGCGCCAGGGCTATGGGATACCGACCGTCCTTCATCAGGCCGCGGATACGCCTGACACTCGGGCTGTCGAACTTGGCGTGGTATACCGGAAGGGCTCCCACCCTCGGCAGAAGCCAGCGTTCGAAAGCTCCCGCCCAGAGGGGAACCTCGTATCCGTGCACGAAATGGGCGTGGGGTTTTTGCGCAAGTTCGATCCCCCTTGCCTTGGCTTCCCTGGCCAGGAGCTTGCCTATCACATACGCCATGAGCTGGGCCTCGTCGCCGTAGGGATGGCGGAATGCGACGAGAAGCCTGGTCTTGCCCTGGAAGAAATCGGCGTAGGCCCTCACCAATCGCTCGGCATTGAGGAGCCTCACCCTGGAAAATCCCAGGGTCGCCTTCATATAGAGGGGGGAGATGAGGCGGAAGAATGCCAGAACCGGAGGCCGTATCCTATTCTGCGCGAGCCGAACCGGAGCCTTAGCCTCGGCGATGGGTTGTGCGTACATTTTTAGCTAGTGTAATTGGAAAGGGATGTTGGCGCAAGGAAATTCAGTTGTATTCAAAAAGGGACGCTTGCTTAGCCGACCTCCCGCCAACGCAGGGCCAATGATTCCAGGGCGTCCAGGATAAGGTAGAGGCTTAAGCCCAGGAGGGCCAGGGCGAGGATGGCGGCATACATGTCGGGGTAGTTCACCCGGGACCAGGCATCCATTATGTACCAGCCCAGGCCATCCATGGAGGCGAAGGTTTCGGAGAGGAAGAGGACGGCGATGGAGGTCCCCAGGCTCACCCTGAGGGCGGAGATCAGGGAGGGCAGGGTGGCGGGGGCGATCACCCAGCGAAAGATACCCCAGGAACGGCAGCCCAAAGAGCGGACCGAGTCCACCAGGGGCGGGGCGATAGCCTTCGCCGAGTCGCGGGCGGCCATGAAGAGCTGGCCGAAGACGACCAAACCCATGAGGGCGATCTTGGATCCGTCGCCCAGGCCCAGGAGAAGCATCAGGATAGGCAGGAAGGCCACCTTGGGAAGCGGGTGGAGCAGGTACATGATGGGCGAGAGAAGGGTTTCGGCAAGCTTGATCCTGCCCGCCATGAGACCCAGCGCCCAGGCAGGCGGAGCCGCCAGGAGAAGCGCGAAGAGTATTCTGCGCAGCGATGTTCCGATATGGTCCAGAATGAGGCCGCTTTGGAGCCCCTGGACCAAGACGCTGATGGCGAGGCCGGGCCTGGGCAGAAAGGGCTTTCCAAGCAGGGAAGCGAGACCGGCCCAGGCGGCCAGGAGGATGCAGGCGGCCGCCAGGGTCTTGGCGAGGCGGTTCCAGAACCCATGGAGGGTTTGGGATAGTTTCCGTTCCAGCCGCAGGGGTTCGGGCTTTGAGGGTGGAAGGCTTGAGAAGAGCTGGCGCAGGGTAGCGATATCGGAAAAATACGGGAGGCTGTTCCTGTACGATCCCGCGACTTCTGTCGCCCTGCCCGAGAAAGTCGCCGGCTCGGGAGCCCGGGGTTTTTTCGAACAGTCCCGCGATTCGTAGATCCGCCTGCCCGTTTCGTGGCGGGCGGAAAGGCTGGAGGGGCTGCCGTCAAGAAAGTAGACCGTGTCGGCCAGATAGGCCGCTTCCTCGATGGAATGGGTGACGAGGATGATCGTGGTTCCATGTTTGCGTTGGGCTTCCAGGAGATTGTCCTGGAGGGTCTCCCTGCTGATCGCGTCGAGGCTGGAAAAGGGTTCGTCCAGGAGCAGAAGATCGCTATCCGATGCCAGGGCCCGGGCTATGGCCACCCGTTGGCGCATGCCGCCCGAGAGTCGCGCGGGGAAAAGACGCATAAAGGGCGATAAACCCAATTCGGCCAGTATGGGCCCCACCCTCCTACGCCGCTCCTTGCCCGGGACTCTTTTCGCCTTTAGTCCTAGTTCGGCATTCCCCCGGACGTTCGCCCAGGGAAGAAGGCCATAGTCCTGGAAAATGATGGAAGTTTTTTCCCGAATACCTGCAAGGGGAGCGCCATCGATCTCGACAGCTCCCCGGGAGGGAGCGGAAAGTCCGGCAATCAGCCTTAAAAGGCTGGTCTTGCCGCAGCCCGACTTGCCCACGATGGCGCTGATCTGCCCTTCCTCGAATTCGGCCTCCACGTTCTCCAGCACCGGGACGGAGCCGCCCCGCAGGCGATAGGAAAAGCTTAAGTTCCGCAGCCGTAGCTTGGTCATGCCGGGTCTTCGATCCTCTTATAATGAAGCTATAGGACGGGGATCGAGGAGGAGTCGAGGATCCGCGCGGCCGGAGAGAAGCCCCTTTTTGTTCAGCCATTCTATTGCCGCGTTCAAATCAGCCATCGAAGGAAGGCGGGGGCGTTGATATACCACGAAGGTGTAGACGGCGGCCGCTTCCTTGGAAAAACCAGCGGCCTCCACCAGGAGGGAGCGGTAGGTGTCGGGAGAAGCGTTTATGCGCCCAGCGGCTTTCCAATAGGCTTTGTAGAGTTTTTCGACGAGGGGGAGTTTTTCCCGCAGGCTCTTTTCCGAGAAGAGCAGCACGCCGAGCCCCATGCCGTAGTCGTCGGTGGCGGCCAGAATTCTGGCGCCCCTGGTGGCCGCGGTGGTGAGGAAGGGCTCGGGCAAGCCCGCCGCGGAAACCATGCCTCCCAGGAGCATTTCGAGGCGAATGGGCATTTTGGGAACAGGGCTTATGAGGATCTTATCTTCGGGCACGCCGGCATCGGATAAAAGCTTGTCGATCATGTAATGGATAACCGAGTTTCTGGATGTGGCTATGGATTTGCCTGCCAGCTCGCCGAGGCTTTTGATCTCCGAGCCGGGAGCGGCGGCTATGCCGTAACGTCCGTCGGTAAGGCTGGTGATCTTGAGAGGGAAGCCTCCCTGGACCGAAAGCTGGGCCGCGAGAATGTCGGATATCATACCGTCCAAGGCACCGGCCTGGAATGCCGAATCCCTTTCCACGGCGCTTTGGAATCGCAGGAGTTCTACGTTGACGCCTTCCTGGGCGAAGAGCTTGTCGCGTTCGCAGAGGAGAAAGGGAAGGGAATCGGCGTCGGCGAAGACGCCCAGGCGCAATGCACCGCCCGAAGCCTCGGCGGATGCGCCGGCTGTCTCCTTCGCGGTTCCGGCGCCTTGCGCCTGGGCGGTGATGGCTCTGGCGGCGAAGAGCACAAGCAGCGCTGTGTATATGAGTTTTTTTCTTGCCATGTGTACGAACTCCTTCGAAAAGGTCGCGGGGTTGGAAAGCATCGCAGTCCCGGGGTAATCGGTCGAAATTCCGGGTAGCGACCGTCCCCGGCGCCGCGCCTTCCGGGCTTCTACGTGTATCGGCTCGGCTGGCGCCATCGATAAGCCTGTTCGCTAGGCATGTCCAGGTGGTCGAGAATCCGGTTGACCACCGTGTCGGCCAGCTGCTCGATGGTCTCCGGTTTGCTGTAAAAACTGGGACAGGCCGGAAGAATGACCGCGCCGGCTTCCTTTAATTGCACGAAGGCTTTCAGGCTTATCAGGGAAAGGGGGGTCTCCCGCGGTACGAGCACCAGAGGCCAACCCTCCTTGAGGGCCACCGCTCCCGCCCTATGGATGAGGGTGGAACAGGCGCCGGAGGCGAGACTTCCCATGGTTCCCATGGAGCAGGGGCTGATAATCGTACCGTTCAGCCTGAAAGAGCCGGAGGCGATCGGGGCCGAGAAATCCTCGGCCGAATGTTGGCGGATTATTGCGGGTGCGGTATTGGGGCCGCCGGAGCTTCGAATTTTGCCGAGCCAGTAACCGAGCGGTCTGCCCGTTTCCTCGAGGATCAGCCGGGCGCCCCAGGGGGAGCAGCAGAGATGGACGATACAGCCTCTAGCCGCCAGGGCGGCCACAAGACGCAGGGAGTATATGGCGCCCGAAGCACCGGTGATGCAGACGAGAAATCGTTCCATCCTTGACTTATTCTATAGCAGATATATATCCAGGGCAACACCGGCAAGAATTACCAGGGGTATTATCTCGTTGATGCCATAGGCGGCGATTCTGACATGCCGCTCGGTGCCCTTGCCGGCTATGAGATGCTCGGCGACGAGAAGGCTGGTGCAGAGAATCAGGGCCAACAGCAGGCCAAGTCCCGCGGCGGACCAAAAGAGGAAAATACTGGAGAAACCAGCCAGGGCTGAGAGATGACTAAGCGCGGCGAACGTCCGGGCTGTCCTCTCGCCGAAGCGGGCGGGTATTGATTTAAGTCCCGCTCCGCGATCGAAGGAAATGTCTTGGATAGCGTAGAGGATATCGAATCCGGCCACCCAGAAGGCGACTCCCGCGGTAAGGAGAAAATACCGTAAGGCGAAGAGGCCCGAAACTCCCAGGAACGCGCCCATGACCGCGGCCGAGCAGGTGAGTCCCAGCCAGTAGTGACAAAGCCAGGTGAAGCGCTTGGTATAGGAATAGCCGAAGACGAGAATACCCGCCACGGGAAGCAGGGCGAGGCAGAGGGGATTGAGCATGGCGGCGCCTAATACCAGTAGGGCGAGCATAGCTCCGGTGAAAAACCACAATTCCCGGAGCTTGATTCTGCCCTGGGGAAGGGCGCGACCGGCGGTCCTGGGGTTCGCGGCGTCGATGCGGGCGTCGATGATCCTGTTGAGGGCGTTGGCGGCGTTGCGGGCCCCGAAGGCGGCGACGAGGATCCAGAGGAGTTTGCCGGCAGGCGGCCGTCCTCCTGTTTCCAGGAGGACNNCCAGCCGCCCAAGGCCTCTGCGTCCGGCCTTGTCTTCGACCCGGCGGACGGCAACAGGCTTCGCGACGTCTCCGAGACGAGTCGCGCCCTCCGGATGCCCCAGTCCGTCTTCAGTCGAACCCATAGTCCTTCCAGCGTCGGTCCACGAGCCTCTCAATAGCCGAATCCATCAGCAGCGGAGCCGGCCATTCCCTGGAATGGCCTTCTTCGGGCCATTTCTTTGTGGCGTCCACCCCAAGCCTGGTGCCGTAGCGGGGTTGGGGCGAAGAGTGGTCCAGGGCGTCCAGAGGGCCCGGGGAAAGCACTAAATCCCTGCCCGCGTCGATGTTGTTGAAGACCTTCCAGGCGACCCTGGACAGATCCTTCAGGTCGATATCGTCGTCCAGAACGACGATGAGTTTGGTGTACATCATCTGCCCCATGCCCCAGAGAAAGTTCATCACCTTGCGGGCGTGGCCGGGGAAGCGTTTTTTGATGGATACGATGACGCAGTTGTGGAAGACCCCCTCCAGGGGCATGACCAGGTCGCTTATTTCTGGGCAAAGCTGCTTAAGGAGGGGCAGGAAGAGCCGTTCGGTGGCCTTGGCCATCCAGCAATCCTCCTTGGGGGGAATACCCACGATGGTGGCCGGATACACAGGGTTTTCTCGTCTCGTCAGGCGTTCCAGATGGAAGACCGGGTACTGGTCGGGCAGGGAATAAAAGCCCGTGTGATCGCCGAAGGGGCCTTCGAGCCTCGTTTCGCCCGGATCCACGTAGCCTTCGAGGACGAAGTCGGCGTCCGCCGGAATCAGGATGTCCGATAGGCTGGCCTTGGTCACTTCCGTGGACTTGCCCCTCAGAAATCCGGCGAAGATCGCCTCCCAGAGCCCTTCGGGGAGGGGCGCGGTGGACGCGTAGGTTACGGCGGGGTCAGACCCCAGGGTGACCACTACCGGCATCCGCTCTCCCCTGGCCTTGTATTTCTGGAAAAAGTGGGCGCCGTCCTTGTGCAGGTGCCAGTGCATGCCCGCCGTCCTGTCGTCGTAGACCTGCATGCGGTACATGCCCCAGTTCTGGGCTCCGGTTTCCGGATCCTTGGTGCAGACCACCGGGAGGGTGAGAAAGCGGCCACCGTCCTGGGGCCAGCATTTGATCACCGGGAGGCTGTCGAAGCCCGCCATGTCGTCGATGACCTGCCTGCAGGCAGGCCTGGCCACCTTCCTGGGTAAAAGGGATTTGACGATCGGAAGCTTGGGCAGGGCCTGGGGTATGGCCGAGGGGAGGGAGAAATCCCTGGCCTGCTTCCATACCCAGGCGAGCAAATCCTCTATCTCCGCGGCCTTTGCGTCCAGGCTCGTCGAGCCCAGGGCCATCGCCATGCGCCGTTCGCTGCCCATGGCGTTGATCAGCAGGGGCCAGGGCGAGCCTTTGACTTTTTCGAAAAGCAAGGCCGGGCCGCCGGAACTCATGATCCTGTCGGCTATCTCGGTAATTTCCAGTTCGGGATCGACCTCGACCGCGATCCTTTTCAGTTCGCCAAGGCTCTCGAGTCGCTGGATAAAATCTTTCAGGCTATCGTATGCCATAGACGGGTAGTATATAGGGAAGATGACAGAGGGTCAAAGCGATGAAAGGCGCGGCTCGGGCGCCTTTAGCTTTCGAAACGTTCTTTCGTGGTCCAGAGCCCGAGGGCCGGGTTAGGTACGTAGAACAGCCGTTCACCGCCGGGAAGGGTATTCCAGCCCTGGACGAGCCTATCCACCGGGTATCGGGCCTTCAGCGTATCCAGAGCGGCGTAGTTGTAGCCCACCGACTCGATCTCCGACTTCGTCATCCCGGTCCCGGGGGCGTAGGTGACCGTGAAACGACCTTCGCTGGAGCCGTGGATGAGGTGGGCCGCTGCGGATAGGTTCGCTCCCAGATCTTCGTGCTCCAGAACCAGCTGCCTGATTCTGGCCGATGGCCTGTAGCCGTAGCGGCGGATCAGGGCGTCGATCCCTGAATCCTCGCCGAAATGCACCAATCCGGGGGCGAGGATAATCAGTTCTCCCCCATCGGCCATGGCCATGCGGGTTCGGTACACAGCCTTATTACCCAACCAGGTGCTCTTGAACTCCATCGGATCCAGCCAGACGAGGGCCTTTTCGATGGGTTCCTCCAGCATGTCGATATTGACCAGCCTGGAGAGGGCCGCGGCCTTTTCGAAGCATTCCAGGTCGTCCCCCGCGTAAAAGCCGCGCATGACCATTTTTCCGGAATCGTCGCGTTGCATCACCGTGAGAATCCAGAGAATGGGCGGCAGCTTAGGGGCGGCCAGCTCCAGGGCTTTGTTGAAAATCCTGCGCACCGGCGTGTCTGCCCTGCCCATCATGCGTTCCATGCCGTAGGCGGCGCCCAGAAAATGGCTCTTGTCGATCGCTTCCTTGCCGCCGGTGCCGACGAATATGTTTTTGGCATGGTTGGCGAGGCCTATGACCTCGTGGGGCACCACCTGACCAATAGAAATTATGGCGTCGAAGCTGCCGTCGGTGAGCATTTTGTTGGCCTGGACCGGATAATCGTAATCGACGACTCCTTCGCCCACTTCCCTTACGAAGGATGCGGGGATTCTGTCCAGCTCCACCGGATCCTTTCTCCAGTCATGGACCTTGAAGAGATTTTTGGGGGTGCCGGGATACATGGAATCGAGTTCCTCGTCGCTCATGGGGGCGTGGGTGCCCAGGGCGGGAAGCACGGCCCCCAGGCGGGGGCCTAGCTCACGATAGGCCATGTCGGTGATGGCCCCGGCCTGGGAGTGCAGCCTGGTGATATCCGGCGGCACGGCGATCACGCGATTGGCCTCGCCCAGGGCCTTTAAGGATTGCCCGACAAGGACTGCCAGATCACTGCGAGAAATATTATCGCGGACAGAACCGCGCTCTGCGTACATCATAGATTCCCTCCGACGCGAAAGCCTCATTTATCGCCTGGATTGTAACCATGCCAGGGCTTTGCCACAAGTTATCCTCCTTGACCCCGAAGGGCTTCCGGGATATCAAGAATAGGGCGGACGACCGTTGTCCGCTATAGGAGAAACAAATGAAGGTTCTAAATAGGTACTCGGTGGGCACCGGCGACCGTTTCGGCAGGCAGGGCGAGGCCCAGCTCCACGCCTTCGAATTGCTGGCCGCCCGGGGGGTGGAAGCATCCATCGTATGGAACAAGAGCAACAGGGAACATCTCCTCATCGGCACCGGGCCCGAGGATCAGCGGGCCGCCTCGGACGCCGCGGTCAAAGCCAGGGCATATAAGGGCGTTTACTGCGTCGATGCGGATCATATCAATCTGAGCAACGTGGACAAGTTTATTCCCTGGTGCGACTTTTTCACCATCGACGTTGCGGATTATATCGGAAAACCTGCGTCGGCGGAGCGCGCGAAGGCCTTCGTCGCCGCCCGCCTGCCGCTGGGTAAGGACAAAAGCGCCCCGGTGCGCATAGACGGTGCGACCATCGAAGTCAGCGCGGCCAAATACCTCTACGCCATCGACGAAGCGGCCAAGGTCTACGCCCGGATACTGGAGGCCAAGCCCGAGGGTAATTTCCATGTGGAAGTATCCATGGACGAGACCGACGCGCCCCAGTCGCCGGCCGAGCTGGCGCTCATCCTGGCCGGCTTGGCCGAGGTCGGCGTTCCGGTTCAGACAATAGCGCCCAAATTTTCGGGACGCTTCAACAAGGGCGTCGATTACGTGGGCGACGTGGCCGCCTTTCTCAAGGAGTTCGAGGCGGACGCTGAAGTGACCGCATGGGCCGCGAAAGCCTTCGGGCTGCCCGAGAGCCTCAAGCTCTCCATCCACTCGGGAAGCGACAAGTTCAGCATCTACCCGGGCATCGGCCGCATTGTCAAAAAGCTGGGCTGCGGCCTCCATCTCAAGACCGCGGGGACGACCTGGCTGGAGGAATTGATCGGCCTGGCCGAAGCCGGCGGCGAGGGGCTCGCGCTCGCCAAGCGAATCTATACAACCGCTTATTCCAGGATTCCCGAACTCACCCAACCCTACGCCAGCGTCATCGATATTTCCCTCGCACGACTTCCCGATCCGGCACAGGTGAATGCCTGGGATTCCAAGACCTATGTGGGCGCCCTGCGGCATGATCGGAAAAATCCGGCCTACAATCCCGACTTTCGCCAGTTGTTGCACGTCGCTTTCAAAGTGGCGGGCGAACTGGGCAAGGAGTATCTGGACGCCCTGGAGCTCTGTAAATCGAGCATACACCGCAACGTGAGCCTCAATCTCTTCGAGCGCCACATGCTGCCGCTTTTTATCGGGTAGTATCTATGGCTGGCGCCAGCAGGGCGAGAATAGGCATACGGGGCCGCCTCCTGGTGTTTCTGGGGGCGGCGATCGTGGCGATTGTCGCCCTCGAGATAAGCGCCCAGCGGGTTAGCTACAGCATAACCGAAGAGTATGAAACCCTCATGGATACCTATCATCTCGTGCATAGGATGAGGGTCGCCCTCTCCGGCTTCAGGAGCGACAGCGATCGATATATCCGCGATCCCTCCACCACGACGGTGGAGCGCCTGTACGAGGGGATAGCAAGCCTATCCGCCAACGAAGCGGCCGTATCGGCCCTCCGAAATCTCTCCCAGGAGGCGACTTTCGAAGTACAGGCGACGGGTTACGGCATGGACGCCTACCTCCCCCTGGTATCCCGTTCCATTTCTTTGAGAGCGGCGGGCAGAAGCGATTTTTACGCCGATTTCGCCAAGGCCGAACGTATCGCCGGCTATGTTGATACCTACCTCTCCAAACTGCTCAGCATTCTCATGCGCGAGGGAGATCTGCGGTTCAAAGCCTCGCTCGAACGCTCTGAGTTTTACAATAGAAGCATACTCATAGGCATGATCGTCGCGGGTCTCGCATTGATCGGCTATACCTTCCTGGTTGCCAGTTCGATAACGAAGCCGATTCGAGAGCTGGCCAAAGCCACGGAACGGCTCGCCAAGGGCGACATGCTGGTCTCCCCGATAAAGACCAGATCCAGGGACGAGGTGAGCGTGCTCGTATCGGGCTTCTACGCCATGAGCGCCAATATCCGCAGCTATATCGAAAGTCTCAAGGAAAAGGCGGAACTGGAAAAAAGACTCCATGACGAAGAGATGAGCCTGCTCAGCATGGGGAAGGCCTTAAGGGAAGCCCAGCTGATGAACCTGCAGGATCAGATGAGACCCCATTTTCTCTTTAACGCGCTGAATTCCATAGCCAGAAGCGCCCTACTGGAAAAAGCGCCCAAAACGGAGACGCTCACCATATCTTTGGCGAAGCTTCTCCGTTCGACCATGAAGGAGGGCAGCCCCTATACGAGCCTGGGCGAAGAGATCGATATCGTCCGGGAATATCTCAATTTCCAGCAAGTGAGATTCGGCGATCGCCTGGACTGGAGCCTTAAATTCGATCCCGCCCTCAAGGATTTCCAGGTACCCCGGTTTTTGCTGCAACCCCTGGTGGAGAACGCGGTACGTCACGGCATCGAACCCAAGATAGAAAAGACGAGAATTCTCGTCTCCGTGCAGCGTAGGGGCCAGAGGCTCAAGGCCTTCGTCGTGGATACCGGGGTGGGTATGAGCGCCCGGGATCTGGTTCGGCTGCGGCGCGTCGTCGCCGCCGCCACTATGGACAGGCTACCCGCGGCCAGGACCGTGGTTCGGCAAGAAAACCAAGGGGAGCCCCTGGGCCGAAACGAGGAGGAAGCGCCTTTTCCGGCGGATGCGCCGAACGCTCTTGCCGGATCGGGGATCGGTCTGGCGAACCTTTCCATCAGGTTGAGGATACTTTACGGCGAGTCCGACTGCCTGCAGCTGTTTTCCAAGCCGGGTAAGGGCACGATCGTCAGGCTTTCCATACCTCTAAAAGGGGCGCAGCGATGGCCAGAATCCTGATCGCCGACGACGAGGACCTGGAGCGCCGGGCTTTGGGCTTGATACTCTCCGAGGCTTCGGTGGGCGAAAGCATTTCGGTCAAGGAGGCTAAAAACGGCCCTGAGGCTCTCTCGCTCGGTTTGAGCGGCGATTTCGACGTTATTTTCCTCGATGTGAAAATGCCGGGCATGGATGGCATCGCCGTGGCGGAGGGCCTGAGAAAAGCCAATATTCAGTCGGCTATCGTCATAGTCTCGGCGTACGATACCTTCGAATACGCGCAAAAAGCCATCCGTCTGGGGGTATACGAGTACCTGCTCAAACCCGCGTCCAGAAAGGAGGTGGTGCGGGCCTTGCTCCGTTCCCTGGAATTGCAGCGGGCGCCCGAATCCCTGGCGCAACTCAGGCGCGAATCCGTTTCGGCCGTATCGTCGGCCCAGGAAAGACTGGAAGGGCAGATGATCCGGGAGATGGAGCGGGGAATTGTGCAAACCGCCACTGCGGCGGATTTCGAAAGACTCGCCTCGCTGGAGGGATTGCCCAAGTCCGCCCTGGCGTTCCGGCTGGAGCGAAGCGGGCTTGGAACATCCGCAACCCTGGATAAGGCTCTTGTGGCGATGATTTTGGACGAAGCGGCAAAAGCGCTCGTCCCGGCCTCCCGGATTCTCACCGCTAAAAACCAGGAAGGCGGCTGCGTTTTAATCTACGGCGAAGATCCCACGGGGATCGGGACAGCTTCGACGGCGAAAAAAGCCGCCGAGGAATCTGGTTCGGCATCGGGGGAATCAGCCTCGAAAAAGCCGGTGCTGAAGAAGACCCGGAGGATAGGTTCTATCGATTGTTCCCGACGACTCAAGGACAATCCCCTTGCGCCGGTCATCATGGCTGTGGAGGAAAAACTCGCATCCATGGCTCCATATCGCCTGCTTTGGGGCTTTTCCGGCCCGGCGAGGACGGAGCCGGCGAACCTGGTTTTCTCCCGGGCCCTGGAAGCCTGCCGCCTGGCTTACGCCGACTGTCCTCTGGTGTGTCTCAAATCCTTCTCAGGCGAAAAAATGAAAAGCGCTTTCCAGCCAGAACTTCAGGATAGGATGAAACCCGGCTACGCCCTACGGGCTTTGGACATCCTGAGGGAGAACTGCGCGGGGGAATGGAGCCTCGAAACCTTGGCAAAGGAGCTGGGGGTAAGCCCCTTCCACCTTTCCCATATGCTGTCCCGGGAATTGGGAATGGGATTCAGCGAACTGCTCCAGCGGTTGAGAATCGGAAAAGCTAAGGAGATACTCGCGGGAGGAGGAAGCGCGAAGGAAGCCAGTTATCTTTTGGGCTTTTCTGATCAGGCCTATTTTACGAAGGTGTTCAAAAAACTCGAAGGGCGGACCCCCGGCGAGTATCTGGAGGAAATCGCAAAAAAGTACCAATAAGACCCAGGTCTTTACAAAACCATAAACCGGTAAGCGGATCCAGACTAAGCACAGCGGGATTAAGGAAAGTTTTTCCAAATAGGGAGGAAAACGATGAAGAAAGCAAGGATACTGATCGCTGTGCTGCTGGTGATCGCCGCATTGATGCCGGCCCAGCTCTTCGCTCAAGCCAAACCCATTGTGTTGAGGTTGGCGGAAACCCATCCCCAGGATTACCCCACCACAAAGGGCGACTACGAGTTCGCCCGGCTGGTGAAGGAGCGCTCGGGCGGAAGGATCCAGATCGAGGTGTATTACGGATCCCAGCTCGGACAGGAAAAGGCGGTTATCGAGCAGGTGCAGTTTGGCGCCATCGACATGACCCGTGTTTCCATCAGCCCGGTGGCCTCTTTCGTGCCCAAGCTCAACGCCTTCCAAATGCCCTACCTGTACCGCGATGAGGCCCACATGTGGAAGGTGCTCAAGGGCGACATCGGCAAGGGTCTTCTGGCCAGCCTGGAGCCCTTCGGTTTTATAGGTCTGGGATGGTTCGAAGCCGGATCGCGCAACTTCTACAATTCGAAGCGCCCCATCACCAAGCCCGAGGAGCTCAAGGGTTTGAAGATCCGGGTACAGGAAAGCGAACTTATGATGGGCTTGGTCTCGGCCTTCGGCGCCGTGCCCACCCCCATGGCGTATGGCGAAGTCTATTCCGCCCTGCAGACCGGCGTCGTGGACGGAGCGGAGAACAACTGGCCTTCCTACTTCTCCACATCCCACTACGAAGTGGCCAAGTACTTCTGCCTGGATGAGCATACCCGGGTCCCCGAGATCATCATCGGTTCCAAGATTTCCCTGGGCAGGCTTTCCAAGGCCGACCAGGATTTGATCAAGCAGGCGGCCCTGGATGCCATCGATTATCAGCGCGCCGAATGGGCCAAGTACGAGCAGATTTCCATCGACAAGGTAAAGGCCGGCGGCGCCCAGATCAGCTATATCGGCGACAAGACCGAATGGCAGAAGCTCATGGACCCCCTCTACAAGAAGCAGAGCAAGGAAATCCAGGACTTTGTGAAGCAGATCCAGGCGGTAAAATAAGGGCTTAAGACGCCTCGTTCCTCAGAAAAAACGTACTGGCAGTCCGGGGGGCTCGCAGCCCCCGGACTGCCTTCGGTTTGTCGGTACTCCAGGCTTAAGTTCCCCGGGAGAAAGTATGAAAGAAGCAATCCTGAAGATAGTAAACGGACTCCATATACTGCTCATGGAGCTGGCGAAACTTTTTATCCTGGCGATGATCCTTATCATCTTCGCCAATGTGGTGCTACGCTATGTTTTCAACAGCGGCATCCTCTGGTCCGAGGAGGTGGCCCTTTTGTTGGCGGTCTGGTTCATCTTCATTTCCATGGGACTGGGGATCAAGCAGAAACTCAACATAGTAATCAACCTCGTGCCGAGGGATAAAATCCCCCTTTGGCTCAACAAAGGCCTCGATCTTCTCACCGAAATCATCGTGATCTTCGTGGGGATCATAATGATCGTCTACGGAGCGAAGCTCGTGGGCTTTACCATGACATCCATCATGCCGGCCACCAAGTGGCCCGCGGGAATCCTCTATGTAGTCGTGCCCTTCGCCGGTCTCATCACTACCCTGGAAGCTATTCTCCATATCGTCGGCTGGGACAGCTATGACAGGAATGTGGACGAGTATCTCGCCGGAGCGAGAAGGCTCAAAGATTTATTCGGAGGAAAGCATGGCTGATCCCACTGTCGCGACGGTTCTGCTCCTGGGGGGCTTTGTCATCCTCATGATTCTGAGAGTACCGATAACCTATGCCTTGGCTTCGGTTTCCCTGGCGACGGCCATATACCTGGGTATTCCCCTCATGGCGATAGTCCAGCAAATGGTCCAAGGCGTACGCTCCTTCTCCCTTCTGGCGATCCCCTTTTTCATCATCGCCGGCGAGATCATGGGCCAGGGGGGTATAGCCCGGAAGATGATAGAAATGGCCAATGTTTTCGTGGGAAGAATCAGGGGCGGCCTGGCCATGGTCAACTGCGTGGATTCGATGTTTTTCGGCGGCATATCGGGTTCGGCGGTGGCGGATATCGCCTCCACGGGCACGATCATACTTCCCATGATGAAGCTCAAGGGCTACGATGACGACTTCTCAGTAGCCATTACAGTGACCAGCTCCACCCAGGGCGTCATCATTCCCCCCAGCCATAACATGATCCTCTATTCGGTGGCGGCCGGCGGGGTTTCCGTTGGCCGGCTCTTCCTGGCGGGTTATATTCCCGGCATTAGCTTAGGCCTGTCGCTGATGATTATTTCATACTTCATAGCCAAGAAGCGCAACTATCCTAAGGAGGACAAGGTCAGTTTCAGGCAGGCCCTGCACATCTTCCGGGATGCCTTCCTCGGCTTGATGACGGCGGTGATAATCATGGGCGGCGTGATTTCCGGCATTTTCACCGCCACCGAATCGGCGGCCGTGGCTGTCATCTACGCGTTTATCATCACCTTCTTCGTCTACAAGGAAATTCCCTTAAAGGCGATGAAGGGAATTCTCTACAACGCCCTCAAGACCCTGGCCATGGTTATGGCCCTGATCGCGGCGGCCAGCGCTTTCGGCTGGCTCATGGCCTATCTGCGGATCCCCGCCATGGCCACGAAGCTCATTTTGGGAATATCCGAAAATAAGTATGTGCTCCTTCTCCTCATCAACGTGCTCCTGCTTCTCCTGGGCATGATCATGGATATGGCGCCCCTTATTCTCATCATGACACCGATCCTGTACCCTGTGGTTGTGGGTACCCTGGGCTTGTCCCCTGTACATTTCGGCATTATCCTGATGTTGAATCTGGCGATCGGGCTCTGTACCCCCCCCGTGGGATCGGCACTCTTTGTGGGCTGCGCGATCGGCAAGGTTTCCATAGAGAAGGTGAGCAAGGCGATGATACCGTATTATCTGACCATGTTCGTCGTCCTCATGCTGGTTACCTACATACCGGATATCACAATGTTCCTGCCCAACTTGATAATGCCGGGCGGATGAGCCGGATTTAAAAGAATCGTATCTTTTAAAATGGCTCTTTAAGAGGAGTGTGCATGTCGTTTATCGAATCAATGTTTTCCCCAGCGGCCAAGACTGTGGTGATAACCGGCGGGGCCGGGGGCATTCCCGGCAGCCTGGCCGTTGGCTTCGCCAAGGCTGGGGCGAAGGTTGTCCTCTGGGGACGGGGCACCAACCATCCCATGGAGGAGGCCGCCGGCAATGTCGCCAAAGAGGTTCCCGGCGCCAAGGTTTTCGCTGTCACCGTGGATACCGGTACGCGGGAAGCCTGCGAAGCGGCCATCGCCGAATCGGAAAGGCTGGCCGGCAGCCCCCCCGACGTGCTCATCAACGGGGTAGGGGGAAACAGAGGCAAGGTTCCTTTTGTCGATGTGGACGAAAAGCTCTTCAAGGAAATCCTGGAACTCAATCTGCTCGCCGGACTGGTCACCCCCACCAGGGCCTTCGCGGTGTATTGGATAGCCCGGGGGATCAAGGGCTGCGTGATCAATATGACATCCATGACAAGCTACAAAGCCCTCTCCGGCACATGGGCGTACGACGCCGCCAAGGCAGGCGTCCTGAATCTCAACGAGGCCCTGGCCAAGGAGCTGGCTCCCCAGGGCATCCGGGTAAACGCCATCGCTCCCGGCTTTTTCGTGGGCCACCAGAATCGGGCGCTGCTGCTGGACGAGTCGGGGGATCTTACCGCCCGGGGCAAGTCCATCATAGCCCGCACCCCCTTCGGTCGATTCGGCAAGTTCGAGGAACTTTGGGGCGCGGCCTTTTTCCTGGCAAGCGACCAGGCTTCCAGCTTTGTCACCGGAGTATCCCTGCCGGTGGACGGCGGATATCTTACCGACAATATTTAAAGATTCTTTGGCTGGCGGCCCGCCGCGGTACCAGGGGATCATGGTTCCGCGGTCGCTGCTTTATTGCGGCGGGCCGCGGGAAAGGAAAGACAATGAAAGCATTCATGGACAAGGATTTTCTTCTGGATACGCCCAGCGCCAGGAGCCTGTTTCACCACAAGGCCGACGGCCTTCCCATCTTCGACTACCACTGCCATCTCTCCCCCAGGGAAATAGCCGAGGACAGGCCTTTCACCGATATCGCCCAGATATGGCTGGGCGGGGATCACTACAAGTGGAGGGTGATGCGTTCCAACGGTGCGGAGGAGTCCCTCTGCTCGGGCAAGGCCGGCTGGGCGGATAAATTCGTCGCCTACGCCGCGGCCCTGGAAAAATCCCCGGGCAATCCTGTCCTCCATTGGTCACACCTGGAATTGCGGCGCAGCTACGGCATCGACGATATACTTACGGCCCGCAACGCCCTGGAAATACGGGAGCGGGCCAACGCCATAATCCGCGAGCGGGGCGACTCTCCCCGGTCCATGCTCAAACACTACAAGGTGGCGGTTGTCTGCACCACCGACGATCCCGCCGACGATCTGCGTTGGCACGACGCCATAGCGGCAGATCCCGGATTCGGCGTCGCCGCGGCGGCCTCGGGAGCCCGGTGTTCCCGGATTCTGCCGGCCTTCAGACCCGACAAGGCTATGAACGCGTCGGACGCCGGGGCCTGGCGGGCTTATATCGCCCAGCTGGGCGCCGCGGCGGGCTTGGAAATCCGCAGCTTCGCCGATCTGACCGAGGCCCTTTCCAGGCGCCACGCCTTCTTCCACGAAAGGGGTTGCAGGCTTTCGGACCATGCCCTCCTGGTGCCGCCCTTCGCCCCCGCCACGGAAGAGGAACTGGACACCATCGTTGCGCTTCTGCTTTCCGGCCGGAGCGCCGAAGAGCGGGCCAGGGAAAAGCTGGCCACCGCCGTCCTTCTCCATGTCGCCAGGCTCAACGCCAAGGCCGGCTGGGTTATGCAGCTCCATATCGGCGCCCTGCGCAATACCAACAGCAGGCTCTTCAGGCTCTACGGCCCCGACGGAGGAGGGGACGCCATCTCCGACGCGGTGATAATCGCGCCGCTGGCCTCCTTCCTGGACTGCCTGGACGCCGAGGGTTCGCTTCCCAAGACCATTCTCTACAGCCTGGACGATACGAAAAACGCCAGCCTGGCGACCTTGGCCCAATGCTTCGCCGGCAGTTACTCGGGCGAAAAGGGCGTGGCGGGCAAGCTGCAGTACGGCGCGGCTTGGTGGTTCAACGATCACTTGGACGGCATGATCCGCCACCTGGTGCAAACGGCTTCGATCTCGGCCATCGGTCCATGGGTGGGGATGCTCACCGACTCGAGATCCTTCCTCTCCTACCCCAGGCACGAATACTTCCGGCGAATCCTCTGCAAGGTGGTGGGACGCTGGGTGGAGGACGGGGAACTCCCGGGAGACGAGGCCTACGCCGCCAGTCTGGTGCGCAACATAAGCTGGTTCAACGCCAGGGATTATTTCGGTGTTGAAATACCGGCCTGGGCGGCGCATATTCGGTGATAGACCGGACAGGATAAGGATGCTACCTGGAATCTACAGGAAAATAGCTTGAGAGTTGTGGAAGGCTGGGCGAAAAGCCCAGCCTTCCCGATGAGGTCGAATCCTGTATTTCCTGTCGCAGCTTTCCTTATTTTTCCGTGTCCGTCATGCCCGCGATAAACTGCTTCTGCATCACCACGACGACGATGACCGGGGGGATGAGCGCCAGCAATACCGTGGCCATGACGATCTGCCATTCTATGAGGACGTCGGCGCCGGAGAGCATCCGGTTTATGCCGATGAGAAGGGTGTAATACTCCTGCTTGGTCGTTATCAGCAGCGGCCAGAGGTACTGGTTCCAGCCGTAGATAAACTGGATTACGAACATCGCCGCGATGGGGGTGCGGGTCATGGGCACCAGGATGGAGCGGAAAAACTGCATGGAACTCGCCCCGTCGATCTGGGAAGCCTCCGCGATCTCCCTCGGCACGGACAGGAAGAACTGCCTGAACAGGAACACCGCCGTGGCCGAAACGATCATTGGCAATATGAGACCCGCGTAGGAGTTGAGCATGCCCAGGTCGGAAATAACCTTGTAAGTAGGCATTATACGCACTTCCACCGGCAGCATGAGGGTGATGAAGATCGCCCAGAAACAGAACTTGCGACCCGGAAAATTGAAAAAGACGATGGCGAAGGCCGCCAGAAGGGAGACGACAATTTTGCCCACCGCGATCCCCATGGCCATGATAAAAGAATTTTTCATCATGGTCATGGCCGAGGCGCCCAGGTTCTTGGCTCCCTCGGAAAGGGCGCGCCCGTAGTTCTCCACCAGGTGGGAGCCCGGGTAGATAGGCATGGGCGCCGAGAGAATGTCGGCGTTCGTTCTGGTGGACGCCACGAACACGAAATAGATGGGAAAAAGGATTATCAAGATGGCGAGCCAGAGGATAATATGGGGGAAGGCTCGGGCGGATTTTCTCTGCTCTATCATGGGAACCTTCCTTTTAGTAAGTGACCTTCCGCTCGATAAAGCGGAACTGGACCACGGTGAGGATAATTACCATGATCATGAGGATGACCGACTGGGCCGAGGAACCGCCCAGATCAAGGTTAATCACGCCATCCCTCCATACTTTGTAGACTAATATCTGGGTAGCCTTGCCCGGTCCGCCGGCGGTGACCTGGTGGACGATGGGGAAGGTTTCGAAGAATCCATATACGAGGTTCATGACCAAAAGGTAAAAGGTGGTGGGCGAGAGCATCGGGAAAATGATCGTCCAGAAACGCTTTATCGGTCCGGCGCCGTCGATGGCGGCGGCTTCCACCAAAGGAAGGGGCACGCTCTGCAGGCCCGCCAGGAAGAAAACGAAATTATAGGCGATTTGTTTCCAGCTGGAGGCTATCGTCAACAAAAGAAAGGCCTGATCCGCCTTTAGCAAATGATTCCATTCGATGCCCAACTTGTATTTCAAGAGCCAGGCTATCACCCCCACATTGGGGTTGAACATGAAAAGCCAGAGTACGCCGGCGACCATGGTGGCTACGGCGTAAGGCCATATCATCATGGTCTTGTAAAAGGAGTCGAAACGAATTTTCTTATTGGTCTGTATGGCCAGAAAAAGCGAAACAGCCATCGATGAGATCGTGATCGCGGAAGCGAAAAGCACCGAAACCCTGAACGAAGCCCAGTAATCCGGATCGTTGAAAAGCTTGGCGTAGTTTTCAAACCCGACGAAGATCACCCTGCCTCCGAAGGGGTCCTGGAGGAAGAAAGATTGCCAGATAGCTTGGGCCGAAGGCCAGAAGAAAAACAGAAAGACGATGACCATTTGTGGCGTTACAAGCAGATAGGGAAGACCCTTGGAGGGAAACTCGTATTGTTTAGCCATGACGCATCCTAACGTGGTCAAGATTCTTGGAAAAGCCATTTCTCGGCAGCTTGCCGGATTTTCCCCTAAAAAGGCCGCCTTTCGGCGGCCTTTTTAGTATAGCATGAAAAAGGACTTCAGGCCCACTATTTATTCAGGCGCTCGAATTCGCGCAGGGTCTTGTTGCCCTCCTGAACCATCTTGTTGATACCGTCCTTGACGCTGATCTTGCCGGCGAGGATGTCTTCCCAGGTCTGGTCTTCGATTTCACGGATGATGTTGAAGTTGCCGAAGCGGATACCCATGGAATTGCCCGTGGGAGCTGCTCTCAAGAGCTGTTTGATGGCTACTTCGGGGCCGGGGTTGGTCTTGTAGAAGCCCTGGGACTTGGTCAGCTCGTATGCCGCGTTGGTGATGGGCAGGTAACCGGTGCTCTGGTGCCAGAAAGCCTGATTCTCGGGCAGGGAGATGAAGGCCATGAAGTCGGCCACGCCCTTATAGTCCGCCTTGGGTTTGTTGTTGAACACCCAGAGGCTGGCGCCGCCGATTATGGAATTCTGGGGTGCGCCCTTCACGTCGGGATAGTAGGGAAGGGTGGCCACGCCGAATTCGAATTTGCAGGTATTCTTGAAGTTGGCATACCCGCCGATGGACTCGAAGTGCAGGCCGACTCTTCCGGAGGAGAAGAGGGGATTGGCCTTGTTTTCACGTCCGCCGTAGATGAAGACGCCTTCCTTGGAGAGATCGTAGATGGTCTGCAGATGTTTGATGACAGTGTCGTTATTGAAGACCAGCTGGGTATCCAGGCCGTCGAAACCATTGTTCTTGGTGCCGAAGGGCAGGTTGTGCCAGGCGGAGAAGTTCTCCAGCTGGATCCAGGAGATCCAGTTTGTGGAGAATCCACCTTCCATACCGGAGGCTTTGAGTTTTTTGGCCATTTCGAAGAATTCGGGCCAGGTGACGGGGGGCTTTTCGGGGTCGAGGCCCGCCTTCTTGAAGGCATCCTTGTTGTAGTACATGACAGAGGTGGAGGAGTTGAAGGGCAGGGAGAGCATCCTCCCGTCGGAGGTGGAATAGTAACCGGTGATGGTGGGAATGTAGACCTTGGGATCGAACTTTTCGTTGTTCTCCGCCATGAGCTGATATACCGGCTTCACGGCGCCCTTGGCCGCCATCATGGTGGCGGTGCCCACTTCGTAAACCTGGATGATGTGCGGAGCTTGTCCCGCACGGAAGGCGGCGATACCGGCGTTCATGGTATCGCTGTAGGAGCCCTTATACACGGGGACTACTTTGAAATCCTTCTGGGATGCGTTGAATTTGTCCGCCAGAGCCTGCACCGTATCGGCGTTCTTTCCTGTCATGGCGTGCCAAAACTCGATGTTCGTCTGGGACCAAGCGCCCGCGACGGCGAGGAAGACCATTGCCACAAGTGCAATTTTCTTCATTAAAAGTACCTCCTTCATAGGCTGAAAACGGACCTTAACAGGTCCGTTGAAGCGCATTTTAGTGTAACCCCGGAAACGCACTCTGACAATCATATTTTTCCGTAAAGCAATCCCAAAGCTCTGTCCGGAAAGTCGGTGATAAGTCCCGTGACGCCCCAGTCCAGGAGCCGTTTCATGTCAGCCGGCTCGTTGGGAGTCCAGACGAGGACGCCGAAACCGGCTTCGCGCAGGGCCCGGACGGTTTTTTCGTCCAGGTGTTTATAATTGGGATTTAGAGCTACCGCCCGCAGGGATTGAAGGGTAGCCGCAGGATCGGCCAAGGGCTTGTCCACCAAGGCGGCCACCGGCAGGCGGGGCTCGGCTTTTTTCATCCTGGCTAAATAGCTGTGGTTGAACGAGGAGATGAGCACCGAATCCCGCATACCCAGTTCGGTGATCAGGGCGGCGGTTTTTTCCACTATCCAGGCGTCGCAGGGCCGGCCGGCCGCATCCTTGATCTCGATATTGACCCGCCAGGCAAGCTCCTTCGTGAGGAGCAGCGCCTCCCGGAGGGTGGGTATCCGCAGGCCCCGGAAGCTTTCGAATTCTGTCGGGGGGATGCGGCCGGCCGCTATCTGTCCAAAGGGATCCGCGTCGATGTACCAGGAGCCCGCGTCCAGGGATTTGAGCTCCTCCAGGCTGAAGTCGTAGACGGACCAGGGTTTTCGACCGGGGAACCGCTCCTCGGCGTCGGTGGTTCGCTTGAGCGTATCGTCGTGGATAACCACCAATTCGCCGTCCGACGAGGCGGCGACGTCGAGTTCCCAGTATTCTGCTCCGCTTTCCCAGCCTTTGCGGGCTGCGTACAGCGTGTTCTCAGGAGCGATCCCCCTGAATCCCCGGTGTGCCATGACGACGACAGGCGCTGGATTCCTCATGCTAAGTTCCTTTCGCTCCGGTCGCCTTGTCTTCCACTCCTGCGCGGTACCGCAGGCGGTCAGAACGAGTATCGGCAGCAGCGGTGCAATGGAGCGCACTAAACTATCCTATGACGAGTTCTGCCGCCGGGCAAGGCGGGGCGCGCGGGGCGCGGCCCGTACATGGC
>LVBN01000135.1 GCA_001603165.1 Spirochaetales bacterium Spiro_12 | reverse complement strand
CCGGAGGGGAACCGGGAATGCCGAGGGCGAGCAGGGGAACCATGGCTCCCTCGACCACCGCATTGTTCGAAACCTCGGTCGCCACGACGCCCTGGGGCTCGCCATGGCCGAAGGTCTCGGGATGCTTGGAAGCCCGTTTTGCCTCGTTGTAGGCGATGAGGTTGGCGATGTTGCCGCCCGCGCCGGGAAGAATCCCGATTATTAGTCCTAGTATGGAAGCGCGCAGGGATGCCAAAGGATGACCGATGACGTTATTGAAGGCTCTTTTCAAGGCACCCTTTTCGTGCTGGACCGAATTTACCTCGGAATATGAAGCGGATGGGTCCATCGCCATTCTGAAAATCTCGGGAATGCAGAAGAAACCTATAAGTACCGACACGATCTCCACGCCGCCCTGGAAAGAAACCATCCCGAAGTCGAAGCGCATGTCGCCGCCCACCGGGGCTATGCCGATCATGGAGATGAGAATGCCTATAAATCCCGCCGCGATACCCTTGAGAAGGGACTCTTCAGAGATGGACGAAATTATCGTAAGCCCGAAGATTGCCACCCAGAAAAATTCCGGGGGACCGAACCTGAGGGCCGCCCTGGCAAGGGGTACGGCAAAAAGAATAAGTCCGAAGGTGCCGACTACGCCGCCCACGCCCGATCCTATTGTGGCGGTGTAGATGGCTTCTTTGCCGCGGCCCTGGCGCGCCATGGGATAGCCGTCGAAGCAGGTGCCGATCGACGAGGGGGTTCCGGGCGTGTTGAGCAGGATCGCGGAAAAAGACCCTCCGAATATGGTGGCGCAATAGAGCGCTCCTATGGTGATAAGGCCGGATACCGGCGACATGGTGAAGGTAAAAGGCACCATCAAGGCCACGGCCATCGTAGCCGTAAAGCCCGGCAGAGCGCCGGCCATCATGCCGAACACGATCGCTACGAACATGAAAAGCATATTCTGTAAGGTAAAAATCGCGGCGATGGATTCCATGAATATTTGCATTGTCATAAAAACTACCCTCGGGGAAATCCTGTGTAACAACGAAGCGGCCGCGGTAAGTTCCGCGGCGTTATGGACAAAGGGCGCGGGGCGGAAATCGCCCCGCGCCCAGGGCGCAAAAGAAAAAATATTATTTCTTGAACTCCGCCACCAGGGGTGTATAGGCTATGATCTTTTCGTCCACCAGTTTTTCGCTGGCCTCGGGACCGTAGAATTCCAGCTTGAAGCCCGAGGCTTCCATTTTCTTGGCGAATTCGGGATCCCTGTTCACCTTTTCGAAAGCGTCGGCCAGAATCTTCTTGACCGCATCGGGGGTCCCGGGGGGAACCGCCGCGCCCCGGAATGCGCCTTCGACGAGGTCGTACCCAAGCTCGCGGAAGGTAGGTACATCCGGCAGAGACGAAACACGCTTATCCGCCGCCACGGCCAGAAGGCGGACTTCGCCCTCGTAGGCATTGCCCATGGTCGTATAGGTCATAAGGGCGGTTACGTGGCTGCCCAGGAGCGCGGGAATGGCATCACCTGATCCGGTGAAGGGAATATAGGTGGTCTTGATCCCCGCCAGCTTGTCGAATATTTTCTGGGCGATTTCGTTAGCCGAGGCGGAGGCCGAGCCGCCTACCAGGGCGGCGCCGGGGTTGGCTTTGGCGTATTTCACAAAATCGTCTAAAGTTTTGAACTGGCTCTTGGCATTGACCGCGAGCACGCAGGGGGTGGACATAAAAGTGTAGACCGGCACGATTTCCTTGGTCTTGTACCCAGAGTTCGGTGTGGTCAAGGGCTGGAGAATAATGTGGGGAAGATTGTGGCCGGTAAAGGTATAGCCGTCGGGCTTCTGCTTCAAAAGGTCGGCCCAACCCACGGCGCCGCCCCCGCCGATCTTGTAGGCGACGACAACTTTCTGGCCGAGCACCTTCTCCAAGAGGGGCTGCTGAGCCCTGGCGAAGATGTCGGACTCGCCGCCCGGATTGAAGGCGATAACATAGTTAAGTGGTTTGTTAGGAAACTGGGCGAAGGCTATTCCGCCCACCGCGAGCACGAGGAAAAAGGCTATGACCCCTTTTTTCAACGACTTCATCTACATGCCTCCTGCGATATTGCTGTCTGGCCTCCATGGGCCGCAATGAAACCTAACGTTTTAATAGTTCGCCCGTTTTTATTTTCTGTAAAGCGAAAAAACGCCCCCGTTTTCGATGAGGGCCAAAATATCCTCCGATAAGGGAAGGAATTTATGAACCCTGTCCTCGGTTTTGAGGATGCCGGCCGCCAGGTCGACCTCGATTTCCTTCCCTTCGGAAAGGCCGAAGGAATCGAGATCGGGGACCATGATGAGGGGCAGTCCTAGGTTGATGCAGTTCCGGTAGAATATCCTGGCGAAGGATTTGGCGAAGACGGCGACTACTCCGGCGTTTTTGAGGGTGATCGCCGCGTGTTCCCGGCTGGAGCCGCAGCCGAAGTTCGAGCCGGCCACGATTACCCCGCCTCTTTCGAAACGCCTGGAAAAATCCGGATCGACCCCTTCCATGGCGTGCGTGCCGATATCTTTATGGTCCGTGAGTTCGAGGTAGCGGCCGGGGTATATCTGGTCCGTATCGATATTGTTCCCGAAGCTGTAAATCTTGCCTTTGAGTGTTTTCATCCTGCCTCTCCCTAAAGCTTCGCCGGATCGCTGATGGTGCCCGAAATGGCGGAAGCGGCCGCGGTGGCCGGCGACACGACATACAGCCTGGATTCCGTGCTTCCCATGCGGCCCGGGAAATTTCTCGAAGAGGTGGTAAGCCCTACTTCCCCCGCGGCAAGTATGCCCTCGTGGGCTCCCAGGCAGGGTCCGCAGCCCGGGGTTGAAAAGACGGCTCCGGCCCTCATGAGGGTCTGGACATGGCCGGCGGCCATGGCATCCTGCATCACCTTGTCCGATGCGGGAATTACAACAAGTCTGGTTCCCTTGGCGACTTTCTTGCCTTTAAGAATCCTGGCCGCCGTAGCCAGATCGTTAAGCCTGCCTCCGGTGCAGGTACCGATGAATATTTGATCCACATGGACTCCCTGCACGCTCCGAACCTCGGCCAGATTGTCGACACTACCCGGGGTAGCCGCGCTGGGACGGATCGCGGAGACATCGTATCGGTGTATCGAGGCATAGACATAATCGGGATCGGTGTCCACTTCCCTGAGCGCCTTGCCCACGCCCATGGTGGCCAGGAACTCCCAGGTCTTGGCATCCGGCTGAATGTAGGCGGTCTTGGCCCCCATCTCGACGGACATATTGCAGAGCACGAACCGTTCCTCCACGGGCATGGCCGCGACGGCGGGACCGGTGAATTCCACGCATTTATAGATTGCCGCATCCTGTTTAAGGTCGCCGATAATGTGAAGAATGATGTCCTTGGCCATGACGCCAGCCCCGGGAGGGCCTCCTTCGAGGACGATCTTCATCACTTCCGGAACTCTGAACCAGAGCGATCCGTTGAGAAGAATGAGAGCCATGTCGGTGGCGCCGACTCCGGTGCCGAAGACTCCCAGGGCGCCCAGGGTCGTCGTATGGGAATCGGTTTCCACGACGATCGCGCCGGGGGCTACGAGGCCGTCTTCGATAAGGACCTGATGGCAGACTCCCCGGCCGACATCAAAGAGCTTATCTATCCCCTGGGCGGCGCAGAATTCCCGCATAGCCCTATGATTATCCGCCGCCTTGATCGTGGGGGCGGGGGCATAGTGGTCGAAGACAAAGGTTGTGGCTTCGGGTTTTTTTACCTTTGTTCCGCCGAGCTGATAAAACGAGGTGACTACCTGGAGGTAGAGGTCGTTCACTTCCGCGACATCGACACCGGCGGTGACAATCTCGCCGGTGGATACGCTTTTTTTTCCGGCCGCCCGGGCCAGGATTTTTTCGATAGCGTGCATAGTAAGGAATTAGCAAGAAACATGCCAACCACGCCGTCGTCATTTGGCTGATCATCCTGCTTAGATCTTGTTTTAAGATAGAGAATTGGCGGCCAGCCTATTCCTCCCGTTTTAGAGAAGGGCGGCGTCGGGCGCTTTGATATGTTGCGGACGCTGCAATGTTGCGCAACTGTTGCAACAAACGCAACAGGAATGATAAAAACAGGGGTAGGTCAGTCTATTCCGACGACGCATTGTCGGGACGCCCAATTTTTTTTCTCCTCCGCCACAGGGTCGTGCGATGTATTCCCAGGCGCTTGGCGGCGCCCTCCAAAGTCTTTTCTTCCTTGATTATTCTTTCAAGATTCAAGTCTTGGGAGGTCAAAGCATAGTCTTGCGAATCCTTTTTCTGGACCTTCTTATCCTGGTGGACGAGAAGGCCCGGGTCCAGAAGGGCCAGGGCGAATTCGGCTTCGATTTCCTCCGCCTCGCAGATCGCCGCGATACGGTCGCAAAAATTCCTAAGTTCCCGGACATTCCCCGGCCAGGAATAGTCATGAAGCAATTCGGCGCAGCCAGGGCCCAAGCGGGGGGTCTGCCCGCAAAAATCGGACTGTTCCAGCATATGATACACCAGGGGCAGAATATCGCCCTTTCGCTCCCGCAAAGGCGGGATAAATAAGTTGAGGACATTCAGACGCCAAAAGAGGTCGTTCCTAAAGGCCCCAGACGAGACCAAAGAGGGCATATCCCGATTTGAGGCGGCGATAATCCGCACGTCCACGGGAATTATCTTATCGTCTCCCAGGCGCATTACCTCATGCTCCTGGAGCACCCGAAGCAGTCGGGATTGCAACGACAAGGGCATTTCCGATATTTCGTCCAGGAACACCGTACCTCCGTGGGCGATCTCGAAAAGGCCGGGTTTCCCCTTTTTCCTCGCTCCGGTAAAAGCCCCGTCCACATAGCCAAAAAGCTCGCTCTCGAAAAGCGTTTCGGGGATCGCCGCGCAGTTCATGGCCACAAAGGCCCCCGACCTGCGCTCCGAGGCGTTGTGGATGCTCTGGGCGAACATCTCCTTTCCCACCCCCGACTCTCCGCGAATCATGATCGAAGCGTTGGTTCGCGCGTAGCGCATGGCCAGATCTATGGTCCTCTGACTTAAAGGGTCCTCGGCGACAATATCCCCGAAATCGAACTTGGCCACGTATCCCTTGAAGTAGATTTCCCGTCGGATATCCTCCTCCAGTTTCTGTATACTGCCGATATCCTGGAGCGTAATGACCGATGATGCGACCGAGCCTTCCACGGTGACGGGAATCGCGTCCACCATGACCCGCTTGGCGCCGATTTCCGTCAGCCTGCGTTTTTCCTTTCCCTGGCGCGAACCCGAGCCCGGGGCTTGAATCATTTCGACGAGAAAAGAAGGCAGCTTCGCGCCATAGTCCCAGGTTTGACGTTCGGGAGAATGCTTTAGCAGCTCCCTGGCCTTGCCGTTCATCTGGAATATCTTTCCCTCGCCGTCGGTGGCGATGATCCCTTCCCGGATATTTTCCATAATGATTCTGAGTTCTTCCGCCCGGCGGTTTTTCAGCCTTCTTGCCGCCACGATTTTGGAGGCTTCCTCCAGGGCGTAACGAATCGAGGTTTCCCCTGATTCTATAAGCACCGAGGGAATATCGTAGGCCGCGGCGACCTTCGAGGTTATAACCCCGCCCAGCAGCACATCCATTCTGTCATCCCTGGCTTTGCGGATTGCCTCGCCCTGATCGGTATCGATGCTCAGTTCATAGAGGCTGAGATTCAGGCGTAGAAATGGAAGGAAGTCCTTTAATTGCTGGATCATATTGGAAAAGGTCATAACCCCGATTCGGAATTCCTCCTTTTTAATCAGGGCGCGGGCCTTTTCCAGGGCAAGGGCGAGGTCTTTGGCCGTAACCTGCAATTCCACGATCGGCGTCGAAATGCCCGCGCTCCGCATAACCAAAACGGTACCGCCCCGGCTCACGATTACGTCCGCCTCGTCCTCCCAGCGCCGGGCGATGGGAATGGCGGCCTCTAAAAGGCCCCGTTCGACAACAATCTTTTCCTTGAATTCATGGGCGACCCGCTTGAAGGTCTGGGCTATTCCATCGTCTGGGGTAATACAGACTATCATTGCACAATTATGCTGGCAGAAGAGCCGGCGGCGCAAGCGCGGAATTCGCCGGTTATCGATTATCCCAAACGCGAGGGCAGTGCTTTTGTTTATTGTTTGGCCCGGTTGCTCCTGGCGGCGAAAAGCGCTGCCTGGACCCTGTCCCTGAAGCCCAGGCACGTGAGGATGCTGGATATGTAGTTTTTCACCGTGCCCTCGCTCAAACCAAGGCTTTCGGCTATCTCGCCGTTGGTGAGCCCTTCCCCCAGGAGGGAGAGAATTTCCCTTTCGCGTTCGCTCAAGGCGGCGCGCTGGGAGAGGGCGAAGCGATCGCCCTCGGCCGCTCCGTTCCCGGTCGCCCCTCCCGTCGATCCCCGCTGGACCTCGTCCAAAACTCCCATCAAGGTTTTCATCACGGTGCCGTTGGCGATAAAGACTCCCCTGACCGCCTGCTTCACAGCCCCGGAGAGTTCTTCGCTGGGCAGATCCTTCAGCAAATACCCTACCGCGCCTTCCTTAAGAGATCGCACAACGTACTCGCGATCGTCGAAGGTGGTGAGCATGACGACAAAGGGACAGCTTTGCTCTCGCCTGATTCTCTGGAGGGCGGAAATGCCGTCCATTATGGGCATCCGGATGTCCAGCAGACAGACGTCGGGCTTCAAGGCCATGGCCATTTCCGCCGCTTCCAGACCGTTCTCGGCGGTCCCCACGACCTCGATTTCCTCATCGAGACCCAGGAGCGAGGCGATTCCATCCCGCACGAGTCGCTGGTCGTCGGCGAGCAATAGCCTTATTTTCTTATCAATGCCCATCGGTTCCCGTCTCCTTTCCGATGCGCGATACCGGATCCCTGGGCATTCTCGCCTTGAGAGTGGTGCCCTCTCCCGGAGCCGAATCAACCGTAAATTCGCCCCGTACCAGGGCTATTCGGTCCACGAGCCCCGAAAGCCCGTAGGCCCCGTAACCCGAAGCTTTTTCGCCCATCGCGCTGCGGATGAAACCACAACCGTCATCGGACAGCTCGGCGGATACCCAAGACTCCCCGAAGTCGATTGCAATAGTTGCGTTGCGCGCTTTCGAATGCTTGAGGATGTTGGTCGCTCCCTCTTGGATAAAACGATACAAGGCCAGGAGCACGGCGATATTGAAGCCGTCCTGGTCTCCGGAAAAGTTGCGCGCCACCTTTACGCCGCCCCGTTCCAGGCTTTCAAGCGGCTTCGTTACCTGTGCGAAGAAATCGAAACCTTCGGAATTTGCGTTGAGCGTTTCCAGCGTGGATCGAACGTCCACCATGGCCTCTTGCATGCTGGATCGCGCATCGGCTATTGCCTGCCTGGCTACGGCCGCGTCTCGTTCGAAAAAGGCCTCCGCCTTGTTGAGCTGGATGGATGCGGCGGTCAGGGTGTGCCCCAGGCTGTCGTGGATGTCCCTGGCTATGCGGGTGCGTTCTTCCAACGCGACTGTCCTGGACACCTGGCTGGCGAATTTCTTGAGCTCCCCATGGCTGGCGGTAATCTCCGCCGTGAGAAGCGCCTGATGATCGCGATTTCTCCGATCCTGCTCCCAGAGCTGGGCAAAGAGGAACATGAGCACGATGCTCATCAGCTGATAGAGCAGAATGACCAGCTCATATTGATTCGCCGCGCTGGGGGGCGGGGCATGGGGAGGAGTATAGTAGAACAAGCCCAGCTGGACTACGCAAAAAAAGATAGTCACGCAGAAACGCCAGAATGGTTTGACTACCAAGGAAAGATAGAAGGTCAGCAGGGGCGCCACCAGGGTCATCATGCCGGGGAGCGCCCGGGGGTCGAAGACGAGGATGCCGAGGATGGGCAGGCAACGCAGGACGGTGATCGAAAGACCCTGGGATGGCTTTTCCCACCGGTAGTTCCAGGCCAAAAACTCGAACAATTCGAGGATGAACCAGAAACCTACGATCGCGATATTCAGAAGCGTGAAGATGGACGGCAGTCCCGATTCGCCCCTCGTGTAGCGGCGGGTGTAGAATAAAGGCCTGGAAGTAAGCATGAAATGAAAGAGAAAGAAAAGCGCCATGAGGATTATCCGGGCGAAATCCCGTTCCCCCTGGTTTTTTTTGAAAAACCGCAGCATGGTTCGACTATACTTTATCGCCTTTTTCTTTCCCAGAGCTTTGGCATGCGCAAAATATGACGGCGGTCACATATCTTCATGACCTTTGTTACTGGCACCGCCGGTCGGTTTTTTGTATGCTGAGCCGGAAACGAGGATTAGGAGTTTTAAAGTAATGAAGCAGTCGATCAAGGGCATTTTACCGCAGATCATCATAGTCATCGTAATCGTCGCCGTGGGGGGATCGATCATCGTGAATCAGCTCGGCCTGTTCTCTCCCAAGACCGCCGGCGCCCCGGCCCCCTCGGGTTCCGCGGCAGCCCTTCCCGGCGCCGGTGCAGCCGGATCGACGGTTCAAGCGCCTTCGGGCGCGGCGGTATCCTCGGGTTCCGCGGCGCAATCCAGCGGCGCCGCCCAGGCGACCCGGACGAGCTCCACGCGGACAATCGCCGTGCGGGTGGAGGAGGTCCGTAACGGATCGCTGAGCAACTACACCAAACTCCATGGCGATGTGGTATCCGCCACTGAGGTGAAAATTTTCCCCAGCGTGGCCGGAACGCTTATGGAAAGCAGGGTCGCCGTGGGCGACAAGGTAGCCAAGGGCTCGGTCGTCGCCCTTGTGGATCCTTCGAAGGTCGGCCAAAACTACCTGCCCAATCCCGTCGAATCGACGGTGGCGGGAACCATATTGTCCATTCCCGTACATGCCGGCGATACGGTCTCCACCAGTACCGTCATAGCCACGGTGGGCGATCTTTCGCGGCTGAGAATTGTTACCGCGGTTCCGGAACGCTTTGTTGGCCAGCTCAAAATCGGAGGCTCGGCGGAACTGAGCTTCGATGCTCTGCCCGGAGTGGTTTTCGACGCTAAAATTTCCAGCCTCAATCCCGTCCTCGACCCGGCAAGCCGGACGCGGGAGGTGAAACTTGCCTTGGATAAAAACGACTTGCGCATCCTTGTCGGCATGTTCGCTACGGTAAAGCTTGTCACGGAAATGAAAAACAATGTGGTGATTGCTCCTCGAAACGCCGTAATTCTCGCTACCGACGAATCCTATGTATATGTGCTGAAAGAAGACACATCAGGAACCAAGGTTGAAAAACGTTTAGTAACCCTGGGTATGGAAGGGGAGAATGCCTTTGAGATTACCGGCGGGCTTAGGGAGGGTGAAAAAGTCGTCACCGAGGGTAAGGGCTCGATTGTGGATGGGAACACGGTGAGAGTAATCAACGGCAAAGTCGGTGCGCTCTGATGAGTACGGTCCGTCGATCCATCGATCATCCCGTCACCATCGTAATGATATTTGTCCTCCTCTCCGGAGTCGCCGCGATCTTTGTAGGTCGAATCCCCATCGCGTTGAATCCCGAAACCGAAATGCCCATGCTCTCGGTGAGCACCACCTATTCCGGCGCCGGCCCCGAGGATGTGGAGGAAAATGTCACCATACTTCTGGAAAACGCTCTTTCGTCCCTTGAGGGATTGAAAAATATTTCTTCGCGCTCCTCCCAAGGTTCCAGCACCATAACATTGGAATTCGGTTACGAAGTCGATTTGGACGAGGCGCAATCGGAGATAGAGTCTATCGTCTCCGGTCTCGTCAACAGGCTTCCGGACGATGCGGACACGCCAAGGGTCAGGCGATTCGATATCAATTCCATGCCGATCATGCGCCTTATAATCAGCGGCGATCGCTCCCTGGAGGAGCTGCAAACCCTGGGAGAAGAGGAAATACAGCCCCGGCTGGAAAGGGTCAAGGGCGTGGCTTCCGCCAGCGTGTCGGGAGGAAGCGAGGAAATTCTCAACGTGCAAGTGTCGCAGAGCAGGCTTGCCGCCTATGGGCTGAGCTTCAGTTCGATAACTTCCGCCCTGGCCTCCCAAAACGTGCTCGTCTCCGGCGGCACCATAGTTCGAGGCTCCATACAATATCAAATCCGTACCGACGAAAAGCTTTCCACCCTGGAGGATGTAAAAGCTGTCGTCGTCAAAACCCTGAGTTCCGAGGACGGCAACAGCGTCAGAATCGTGCGACTCGAGGATATCGCCGACATAAAGCTGGAAAAGGACGAGCCTTCACGGAAGGTGTACTACGACGGCCAACGGGTGATCAATGTCCAAATTCAACGGGAAACGGACAGCAACGCGGTTCAGATATCCAGAGACGTCAAAATCGCCCTCGCCGAACTCAATGGCTCCCTTCCTGAAGGGGTGGTGGTGGAGATAATTTCCGACGACACCACCTTAGTCACATCCACCCTCAACGAGGTCTATGCCGCCGCCGCCCAGGGAATAATTCTCGCCATACTCATACTGTTTTTGTTTCTCAGGAACTTGAAAGCCACTTTCATAATCGCGATATCCATACCCATTTCGATACTTCTGACATTGTTGAGCATGCATTTCATGGGGCTTACCCTCAACACGATAAGCCTTACCGGCTTGATCATGGGCATGGGAATGATTGTGGACGCGTCCATAGTCATCTTGGATAACATTTATTACTACCGGGAACGGGGGGCCAAGCCGCGAATAGCCGCCCTTCTCGGCAGCCAGGAAATGGTCACCGCCATAATGGCCTCCACCTTGACCACTCTCTGCGTCTTTATCCCCATTCTCTTGTTCCGTAACGATCTGGGAATGATGGGGCAGCTTTTCAACGACCTGGTGTTCACCATCTGCTTTTCTCTCGCCGCCTCCCTCGTGGTTGCCATGACTATTGTTCCCGTCCTTGCGGGACCGATAATGCGCCTGGATACGAGAACGCAGAAACCCTTGAAAACGCCGTTCGTCAGAAAGGTCGATGAAATCCTGGAAAAATTCTTCCTGGCGCAGGAGCGGGCGTATAAAAAAACCCTTGAATTCTGCCTCAAAAACAAATTTCTGGTGGTAAGCCTCGTTGCCGTCATCCTTGTCTCCGCGCTGCTTCAACTGAGTTCTTTCGGCCTCAATCTTTTCCCCCGGTCGTCCACCGACGACAATATAACGATCAACGTATCCCTGCCGCTGGGAACGATCAGCGAACAAACCCAGGGGGTGCTGGAGGAGCTTCAAACCTATGTCAAACAAACTATAAAAGGATATCGGCGTCTCGTGCTTTCGGTGGGGGGTGGCTCGTCCGGCTACTCGGGCTCCCTCCAGATATTGCTGCCGGACCCCAAGGACCAGATCGACACGCCTGTGTCCATTAGGACAAAACTCGCTCCCCAGCTGAACGCCATTCCGGGCGCCACGACCTCTTTTTCCTCGGGAAGACAGTTTTCCTCCAATTCGGCGGTCGATGTGGAAATCCGCTCCAAGGATCAGGATGCTTCGCTGGAAGAAGCCACCGAGATTAAGCGAATCTTAGCCGAGGAATTGCCGTATGTGCAAAACCTGAGCCTGTCCCTCGATCAAGGGTCTCCGGAGCTTCTCATCAGCGTCGACCGCGAAAAAGCCGCGCTTTTCGGATTCTCCGTGTCCCAGGTCGCCCAGGAAATCAAGAACTCTATCTATGGGACCGCCGCCACCACCTTCGAAACCGAAGGCGAAACCATCGACGTCTATATCCAACTGCAGGAAGAGGACAGGAAAACCTTGTCGGATTTAAAGTCCATATTCCTCATAAGCTCGTCGGGAACGCGAATACCCGTATCGAGTTTCGTCACGATTTCGAACAGTACCGCCCCTCGTCAAATCAACCGGGAAAATAAGGAAAGAATACTTCACGTCACCGGCGATCTTCCCGCCAATTTCCAGCAAAGTTCCACAGAGATGGCGCAGATCGTGCAGAATGTGCTGGACGAGCGATACATACCGCGGACGGGCGTGACAGTATCGGTGGGCGGCGAAAACCGGGACGTGGATACCTTCCTTCCGGTCTTGATGCTGATAATCGCGGTCGCGGTTTTTCTTGTCTACGGCGTCATGGCCAGCCAATTCGAATCCTTCATCGATCCGCTGATAATCTTCCTGTCGATTCCCCTTATGTTCATCGGCGTGGTGTGGATTTACCGCCTTACCGGGGACACGCTTTCGCTTTTCTCCATGATAGGGGTTGTGGCTTTGGCCGGCGTGGTTGTCAACAATGGGATCGTGCTCGTCGACTACACCAATACGCTGAGAGCCAGAGGATACCCTCTTTTCGAAGCTTGTACCGAAGCCGGTCGACGCAGACTTAGGCCTATCCAGATGTCCACCTTCACCACGCTTCTGGGCATCATGCCCCTGGCGCTTTTTCCGGGCGAGGGCACGGAGATGATACAGCCGATAGCGAAAACCATGTTCGGCGGTCTTCTTGTAAGTTCGGTCCTGACCCTATTCCTTACCCCCGTGCTTTACCATATCTTCAATAGTCGCGGAGAGAGAAAAAACAAGAAAAAATTGAGGGAAATGGAAGAATGGCGAAAAAACCTGCCGGAAGGCGACTATGGAAAGGCGGAGGCTGCGGATGGTTCGAACTGAAATTTACGCCAACAGGTCGGTCGAAGAAGATGTCTTCGAGGCTATAGAGAACCGCCTGCCCGGGTTTAGTTATTCCCTGTTCGAAGACGTCCAGGGCAGGGGAAGGAGCGGTGTCCGCCATGGCACCGCCATATGGCCGGAACTCAACGTTCTCTATGTCATAGTGGGAACCAAATCCGAAGCCAGCCTTATCCGCGCGGCCATCATGGAAGTGAAGAAAGCCTTTCCCAAGGAAGGCATAAAGTTGATCCAATATTCCGTCAGTCTTATTGGCGACCGAGGGTCGACCAGCAACGGCACTGATAAAGAATCAAGGAGTGGTGTATGAAAACAAAGACCGGCATTATGTGCCCGATCGTCGTCTTCGCCCTGGCGATCGCTGTCGCGCCGCTTTCGGCCGGATCCTTGAAGGATCTGTTTACCGCGGCCACCCAATCGAATCAGGACTATTCGGTGTATACCCTGGACCTCGAACTGGCTCAACTCAAGAAAACAAAGGGAGAAATAGAAGCCAAGGTCGAATCGGACAGGCTGAGCGCCCAAAATTCCTATGTATCGGCCCTGGCCAGTTACCGCAGCTCGGTACTGGATTTCTACGACGAGGTGATCGAGGCCGCCTTCGCCGCCGCGACCGCGGAGCTGGACCTGGAGTCGGTGGATTTGAGCCTTCAGAACGCGAAAGTGGATAAGGAATATGCCGACACCAGGTTCAAGAACGGCCTGATTTCCGAAGAAACATACAAAGAGATCGACATAGCGTATAAAACGATCTCGAATAATTACGACCTGGCCGCCTGGACCCTTCTGGACGCCAAGAACGTGTTTTTCCTGATTACCGGCAGGGAGTGGGATTCCTCGCTTTTGCCGGAGGTGCCCGATTTTTCATTCACGGCCTCGGTGGATGATTGGCTCGCCAAATCCACAAGTCTCGAAATAGCAAATCTCTCGGTGAAAATACAGGAGCTTAAGACCGCCTCTCTGGCCACCAATGCCTCGGCCTACGACAAGCGCATTCAGGAGACCGAGAACCGCAAGGCCGAGGTAAGCCTGTCTAACGCCGAAAGCGACGCCAAAAGATCCTACGAGAGCATGAAAATCACCCTGCGCAACCAGGCTGCCTTGCTTCAGATTCGTACCGACGAATACGCCTTGGAAGAACTATCCTACCAGGACGGATTAAGGCAGTACGAAAAGGGCATTATTTCCCAGAGCGACAAGAACCTGAACGCCATGAGCTTGCTTTCGGCGAGAAAAAACCTCTTGGCCGCCGAGAAAAACTACATCAAATCCATAGGATCCTGCTTGAGTTCTCTGGGGGAGAACCCCTTAGGGCTCTGACATGGGATTCAAATGCTTTTTCCTGGCCTCGTTGATGACCCTGGGCTGCATTGTCGCCCAGGGAGCCCTGGCGCAGGATACATCGTCGATTAGCTCACAGCTGGGATGGGACGAACTCTACGCGTCGAGACTGGATGCGTCGGCTTCGTACAAGGAAGCGGTCATCGATGTAAAATCGGCGATTCTCTCGCTGGAGCAGTACACTAAACCCTATATTCCCACGATATCCTTAAGCACAAGCGCGACGAGCCCGATCAAGATCGATTCCACCGGCTTCACCGGGGGCTCTTTAGTGTCTTCCCTTGGGTTTGAGCAGGTTTTGGGTACCGATATCGCCCTCAATGTGCCCATAAAAATGGCCTCCAATGGTTCCCTCAACCTCGACGACCCCAACGTGAGCATAAGTCGTAAGTTGTTCACCGAGGGAAAAGCCGATAGACTTGACGCGGAGGCGGCGCTGCTCAACGCGAAGGCCTTGCTCAAGAGTGTGGAGGATTCGGTTGAAATAACCCTGGCCAATGAAATACTCAACGAAAAATATTACAATAGCCTTCTCGAGGCCAGTCGCAAAAACCTGGAAGTCCTCGAAAAGGTAAAAAAAGCCACGACCGACACGACTACGCTGCGCGAATTGGAACGGCGGATCCTGGAAGCACAGAAATCCATACTTACCGCCACGAAAGCCCTGGAGAAAATACCGGCGGAGGTGAAGGAAAATCTCGGATTCTTGTTGACTAACCTGATGAGCCTTCAGGGCGAATGGGTCAAAGGAATAGAATCGAGCGTGCCGGAGACCAGCTTGAGCATAGAAGCTCTCGTCCTGAGCCTGCAAGCCGCGGAGAAGCGGCAGGCTTTCGGGCTGCTTTCCTATCTGCCCAATCCGAGCATTACGGCGGAGATATCCTACGATACCAGCGCCCGAAGCCTGGATTGGGCGCTTTCCTTTTCTCTTTCCTACGATGTGGCGGACAAGGGGAAAAGGTCCCTGGAAGCGTTAAAACGAAAAGAGTACCCGGAAATTTACCGCGCCAAGCTCGCGGAAGCAAAAAAAAGCCTTTCAGAGGGTGTGCGAACGATACAATCGAGCATCGAGAGCCT
>LVBN01000134.1:199-5416 GCA_001603165.1 Spirochaetales bacterium Spiro_12 | reverse complement strand
GTCGCGAAGGCGATCCAGAAGCCTGCGACGAAAAAGGAAAGTCCGATTCGAACGAGAACGGGGTTCATTCGACGCTCCTAAGGTATACGCTCCGGTTTTTTCCTTGAACCTTCGCCTCGTGCACAGCCCTATCGCTCCGATCCAACAGGGAGTCCAGGTCGTCGTCCTTGCCCAGCTCGACAACGCCGATGCTCAGGCTAACCATCAAGGATTCGCCGGTATGCCCTCCCGAGTCATCGCCGCGATAGCCCTCCTGGGCGAATCGTACCCTGATTCGTTCGGCCGCCTTGAGCGCCGCCTGGGCCCCGATGCCCGGCAAAATCACCGCAAGTCTATCGCCTCCCAGGCTGCATACCCTATCGCCCTCCCTGGTGCTGGCTTTCGCTATCGAGGCCAGGCCGGCAAGAACATCCTCCGGCTTGGCGCTTCCCAGAAAATCGCTTAGACAACCAAAATTGTCCACATCGATTAAAAGCAGCGAGAGCATGGTTTTTCTTTGTTTGGCTTTTTCCACAAGAGTGCCCAGCTCGGCCATGAGGAATCGTTTGTTGGGAAGACCGGTGTTCTCGTCGGTAAGATTGAGCGCTTCGTAGTTTGCCTGTATCTTTTCCAGTCGTTCGGTTTCGCCTTCCAGGCGTCGAAATCTGTCCGAGAGTGCCACCAATAGAAGCATCGATTGCAGCAAGACGCCGATCGCACCGCAATTGATGGTCCAAAAATTGACCGGGAGCACCTTAAGTCCCATGAGCGCGAAGGCGAGCCCGCCTATCCCGAGAAAGATCCAGGCTACGAAAAAGTAAAGGGAAGAAGGGAAGCCTTGTATGAGGCGGATAAGCGCCGTGGCGATTCCGAGAATGGGAAGAATGATGCCCAAATAATGGGAAAGCGAGAAGGCTATGTCGTACCACCCCAGCAATCCGGCGACGGAAACCACGATCCCCAGAGCTCCCAGGGCGAGAACAAGGCGGTTCAAAGCCGCTAAGCCGTCCTTGAGCCTGAGAAAGTGGGCGACGAAAACAGAACCCCAGGCGAGCATCAGGCCTACCCATACCCAGAGCATTGCCTGATCGGTGCCGGGACTCTGGCCGAAAAGGGCTTTGGAGAAGCCATGGAGAAAAAAGAGCCAGAGGCCGGCGGAGAGGGTGTACAAGGAGTAAAAGAGATAGCTCTTGTCCTTGAGAGAGAAAAACAAGGCCAGGCTGTACAGAAACATGGCCGCCAGAAAGCCGAAAAGTACTCCATAGAGGAAAAAATCGATTTTTTCCTGGGAGTCCCTGGCGAGACTGGTCTCGAGAAAGACATCCACCTTCACCTCGGTGGTCGATGAAAGCCTGAGGTAGCAGTACTCTCCCCCAAAAGCCGTTGGAGAAAGTTGGAATACAAAGTATCGGGAAAACGCTTCGCCCGGAAAGGCTTTTCGCAGGGCGCCGGTGGCGAAACTTTCAAAACCACCTTCCACGCTGGGGACATACAATTCTACTTGGTCGAGGATAATAGAAAAACTCGGCCTGACTACCAAAAGCCACTGCGGGGGGAGTCCGCTCCAGGCGGCCCCGCTTTTTTCCCCCGTTCCGGCCCCCGCCGACCGCAGCGCTTCGGGTATCGTGAATCGCAGCCAGATTACCGGATTCTTCGCGCCCACGGCGATCATCTTCCCCCCGACGGGGGAAAAAAGCGGGTCTCCTTCGTGGCCCGCCAGCTTTTCCACGGTTAAAGCCGGATCGGCGTTGGCATAGAGTTCCGCGATAGTCTGAAGCGGGATGAGGCTCAACGATTCCTGGGCTGTCGCCTTTTGCCTCCCGCCATTTTGGGCGAAGGATGAGGGGGCGAGCAAGGCCGCGAAGATGATCAAGATCGCCGTACATTTCATGATTAGGAGTAAGTGTACCAAAATATGATCATTAAAGGAATCGAAAACTCGCACCGAGGCTACCGAACTTAACTTCCCTGGAAATTAAAGGTCGCCCGGATCGATGTTTTATAGTATAGTAGAGCTATGTCACGGAACCCCGAACTTATGCGCCGGAATATGAGGGAAATAGCCCTCGCCCTGGAAGGCGCCGACGCGAACCTTATCGAGAATTTTCTCTATTCCCTCTTCACCCCCTCGGAGGCCGATGAAATGGCCAAGCGCTGGGCCCTGGTAAAACGCCTGGCCGAAGGGAAGCCGCAACGCAAGGTGGCGGAAGAATTGGGATTGTCCCTATGCAAGATCACCCGGGGCTCACGAGAACTCAAAAAGGAAGGGGCCGCCTTCAGAATCTTGCTGGACAGGATCGGGAACAAGGCGGAGCGGGATATTCCGGGCGACGGATCGGGGGATTGGGGAGAGGATTAGTACCTGCATCGAAGATTGTTGAGAGAAGGGGGAATGAGGTAAAAGGCGGCTCGGGCCAAGGACAAGCTCCCGTGGCGTTATCTTTAGAAACCTTTTCAACAATCTTCGATGCGGTAACTGAGGATTAAACCTCGATACCATCCACCGGGACAGGCGCCTTGGCCGAAAAAGCCTGGCCTCCGGGCAGATACTCAAAATTGATATTCGCCGTCGATTCGAACAGTCTGCGTTTCAGCCTTCCCGAATTGCCGGTGAGCGCGGCCACCCTGGAGCGGACCTCCCGGCGTTTCGATTCGCTCCCATAATCGCAGGTGCAGACCGTCGACATGTAGCCCTTTTCTTTCCCGTACTCGACAAGTTGCCGTTCCTCGCAGAGCACCAGGGGGCGAATAATCGAAAGCGGATATTTCCTATAGCGCAGGAGCGGGAGCATCCCTCCTATCTCGCCCTTATAGAGCATGTTCATCAGCAGGGTTTCCACAGCGTCGTCCAGGTGATGTCCCAGGGCGATTTTGTTGAATCCCCGCTCCATGGCATAGCGGATAAGCTCGGTTCTCCGCTGGGTGGAGCACCAATAGCAATTCATCGATCGGCCGGGCTTCAAGCGGCCTTGAACCGAGACCCGAAGCGACTCGAAGGGAATATCCCAGGATCCCAAGAGGGAATCCAGGCTGGCGACCGTAGCGGGGTCGCCGAATTCCGTGGCGATATGGAGGGCCCGGAGTTCGTAGCGGACAGGCCACCAACGCCGCTTGGCCCCCAGATCGCAGGCCAGGGCCATCGAATCCTTGCCCCCCGATACCGCCAGCAATATCCTGTCGCCCTCCTCGATCATGGCATAGCGGCGCAGCGCCACCTCCACCAGTTTATCCACCGCGGACACAGGCCCCTTGGCGGCCAAACGCCGGGCTTCCCGGTTCGCCGGCGCGGCGGCCGGGTCTTTGGGAGCCGGCGCGGCGGCCGGGCTTTCGGGGATTTTTTTCATCGGCCAGTCTGCGTCCGTACTCAAGGAGGGCTCCTCGTAAAAGCAAAAGGCAGGGACGATTCGGGTAAACCATCCCTGCCTTACTAGAATACGGAAAAATCGCCTTTTGGAAAATCCCCGGCGAGGACCTGACAGAACCTGACGGGACCTCCCGCGGACCTTCCGGGCCGGGCTTGGGCCCTAGCCGCGACTCGGCCCTTCAGGACCGACGCGGCTTATTTCCAGACCTGGGAGCATACCCTGAGGATGTTCCCGCCCAGGACCTTGCGAATGTCTTCTTCGCTGTAACCGTGGGCGACAAGCCAGCGGACAACGTTTTTCGACGCCTCCCGGGGATTTTCCATGCCTTTTACATAGTCGACCCTGGGGTAATCGTCCTCCAGGTTCTTGGTCTGGCCGGTGGAGAGGAACTTGGCGAAGATGCGGTGCAGTCCCGCATGGTCGCCGAAGTTCGTGTCCGGACCGAAGCACACATGGTCGATTCCGACGAGATTAGCTATGTACTCGAAGTGCTCCATTATGGAATCCAGATCGTGAGTCCGGTGGTTGTAGGTGATGGTCGTATGGGGCGCCGCTTCGATACCCAGCACGCCGCCCTTGGCCGCGATGGCCTTCAGGGTTTCGTCCGCCGCCAGGCGCCTGGACTTCCAGAGCGCCTTTGCCCCGGTATGGGACATGCAGATCGGCACGGAGGACAGCTGGGCCGCGTCGATGGCCGTGAGGGTGGAGGAATGGGACACGTCGATCAACATGCCCACCTTGTTCATGCGCTTGACCACCTCGCGCCCGAAGGCGGTGAGGCCTGAATCCCTGTCTTCCTTGAGGCCGGTACCCACGGCGTTGGACTCGGAATAGGTGAGCCCCATGAGCCGCACGCCCAGGCCGTACAGGATATCGATCCTGTCCAGCTCGTTCTCGATGGGCATGGCGCCCTCGATGCAGGCCACCCAGGCCAGCTTGCCTTCCTTGTGCGCCCGATGGATATCGTCCACCCTTTTGCAGTGGATGGCGAAATCCTGGTGAGCGATATCGCACAACCTCATTCCGAGATCGTGGACCACGTCCGTGAACTTCCAGCCGTTGTGCGACGTTATGACGCAGGAGCCGTTCATCATGTTGTCGAATATGCAGTCGAGATAGGACTCGGCCAAGGCGTCGTAGGCGCAGGACTGTCTTCCGGCGTGCCTGAGCGTCCGGTATTCGTTGAGGTCCAGCGGATTGTAGATGGGATGCTCGTGCATCGAAATGCAGATGTTTTCCTTGGCGATTTTGAGGACCTGTTTTTCCTGTTCCGGGCTCAAGGGGTAGAGATATTCGGGCACCCTATCCTTGGGGCTCAAGGCGAATTCCTGGTAGTCCTGGCCCGGCACGAGGTAGTCGTAGGCCTTATATCCGGTATATGCGGTTTTGATTCCCATTGTGCGGCCTGATCCTTATTTCTTCGGGGTGATTTTGAGCAGAGACCCGAGGGTAAGGGTACCGTTGAAGGAGAAGTAATAAGGAACATAGCCTTCGAACTTGGCGCTGGTCACGTAGGTCAGGTTGGGAACCCATACGGAGATCGTGGGAACGAGGTCCGCCACTATTTTCTGAGCCTCGTCCATGGGCTTGACCGTCGAGGGAATGGAGGGCGATTCCTTGGAAGCCTTGGCCCACTTTTCCAGGTCGTCGTCGTAGAAACCGGGGTAGTTGAGGAAGGCGTCCTTGCCGTAGAGGTTGTAGAAGGAATCGTAGATGACGACGATGGCGCCCCACTGCACGAAGGTGGCCTCGTATTCCTTGGACACGTTCTGGCGATCCATGAAAACCTGCCTGTCCACGGGGTCCAGCACGATGTCGATGCCTGCCTTGGCGGCGTCTTCCTTGATTATCCTCATGGACTTGTCGTAATCGG
>LVBN01000134.1:0-182 GCA_001603165.1 Spirochaetales bacterium Spiro_12 | reverse complement strand
GCGGGATACTGGATATTGGACTTCGTGAACTCCTTGTAGATGGGGGAAACCGGACCGTACATAGGAACGCCGGCGCCTTCCAGGGCGAGCCGTACGATCTTGGGTCTGTCCACCGTCATCGCCAGGGCTCGGCGTACCGCCACATCGGCCAGGAACTCGCTCTTCTTGGTATTGAGGCTCAT
>LVBN01000133.1 GCA_001603165.1 Spirochaetales bacterium Spiro_12 | reverse complement strand
TCCTCAAGTCGAATAAGCACTTTCCCGGTCGTCGATTTGCCGCAACCCGACTCTCCCACCATGCCGAGCGTCTCGCCCTCCTGGATGCTGAACGAGATGCCATCCACCGCTTTCACCGAACCAGCCGGGGAAGGAAAGTGTTTGACCAGATCCTTAACTTCCAGTATCGCCCCGTCTTCCCTCATTTAGACTTTTCTCCATCCATCGATAGGTTTTTAGCATTGCCCGTGGCGGCAATTTTCTCTGTTTCCGCGTTCCAGCACGCTACCGCGCGCCTTTCCATGTCGAAATATTCCAGGGGAGGAGCCTCGGTCTTGCACCGCTTTGTCGCGCGGACGCAGCGCGGACAAAAGGCGCAGCCCGACGGCATCTCCCGCTGGTTCGGCACAACACCCTCGATCGCCTGAAGTCGCTCAACCTCTTGATCGATACGGGGAACGGACTGGAGCAGGCCGATAGTATAAGGATGCCTTGGGTCCTTGAAAATATTGCGGACATCGGCTTTTTCCACGATTTTCCCTGCGTACATGACGACCACATCGTCCGCCAGACCGGCGACCACGCCCAGATCGTGGGTGATGAGAATTATGGAGGTGCCGAATTCCGAACGCATTTTTTTCATAAGATCTATGATCTGGGCCTGTATGGTGACATCCAGGGCGGTCGTCGGCTCATCGGCGATGAGGAGTTTCGAGTTGCACGACAGAGCCATGGCGATCATCACCCGCTGGCGCATACCGCCGGAAAGCTGGTGCGGATAGGAGTCCATGCGCCTTTCCGGCATGGGAATGCCCACGCGCGTAAGCATCTCTATCGCTTTTCCCCTGGCATCGGCCGCGCCGATTTTCTGGTGCAGGAGGATGGCTTCCGATATCTGGGTTCCTATCTTCATGATAGGATTCAGGCTCGTCATGGGCTCCTGGAAAATCATGGAAATTTCGTTTCCCCTGATGCCGCGCATCTGCTTTTCGCTTTTTTTAAGCAGATCGCTGCCTTCGAAAACGATGCTGCCGCTTACTATCTTGCCGGGCGGATTCGGGATCAGGCGCAGGATGGAAAGCGAGGCCACGCTTTTCCCGCAGCCGGATTCTCCCACTATGCCCAGGGTCTTCCCTCTTCCGATGCTGAAGCTGATGCCGTCCACGGCCTTTACGACACCTTCTTCTGTTCTGAAGTAGGTTTTCAGATCCTTAACTTCGAGTAAATTGTCGGCCACGATACCCTCCGTCAGAGCCCCAGTCCGTTTAGCACGGCCAGAAGGGCGCCGTACTGGATCTGGACGAGGTCGCGTATGGCGACGGTGCCGTAGTCGAGCGCTTTTCCGATATCGTCCATCATGGCGTCGATCTTTGAGTCCAGCGTTTTATAGGCTTCTTCGATGACGGGATTGTACTCCTTCGCCAATTGAGCCTTCAGCGCCCTGCGGTACATTGAAATAATGATCCCCTGATAGAAGGGTGTGATATAGAGAGCATGGGCCTCCTGGGCTACCGTCGCTTCCTGTTCCATGATTTCCTTGGACATCGCCCAGGCTTTTTCGCCCTCCATCCTGTTCAGCATCTGCCCTATGAAGCTGGCGGAAGCGTCGCGCAGAACCGGTTCCTCGGTCAGAAGCGCCAGGGTGTCGTCCACTATCTTTTTCGCGAAGCTTAGCAGCGCGCGCGAACGCTCGAGTCCGTCCAGTACGACGATCCCGCGTTTTTTGCCCACGAGGCTTGTGTCGGCGATCCTTGCCGTCTTGAAATAGGGAACTTCGGCGATGAGAGTGAAGGGCTTGCTGACCGTTTCCGCGTAATCCCTCGAGGAGCCCCCGCCGAACATGTAGCTCGCCGGATCGCCGGTGCCAAATTTTTCAAAATAGTCGTACGCGTCGCTGGCGAAGTTGGTGGCGTAGACTGCGGGATACAACTCCTTGCAGTAGGGACTTTCGGGCTCTCCAAGGGAAAGCGACAAGCCGCGTTCGGTGGGCAGCCGATGAAAGTCGGGATAAGCCGCCTCGAGCGGCCGGGAAATGTAGTAATAGGCGCCGCCGAAACCGGAATTGTGGAGCGAGTACATCACCGCGGGGCGGGTCATGTCGATAGCCTTCATCAGAGCCTTCGTCTCCGGGATCGGCTTGTCGAATTTGAAAGTTTTGTATTCCACGGGAAAGGTCCATTCGACCTGATCGTCTCCCTTCGGCCTATAGAAATGACGGGCATAGTTCTTGAGCGTATAAGGCCCCTTGAACCAGCCTTCGTTGCGTCTGGTACCGTCAGGGTCAACGCAGGGAATGATGTTCCAGGTTCTCCCCCCGCGCATTTCGGGGCAGGCCACGAGTTCGTCAAGGAGGAAATACGCCATCATGGCGCCGATGGGCTCGTTCGGGTGGGGCGAGGCGAAAAGAAGTATGGATGTCGGGCCATTCCCCACCCTGACCATGGGGATCTTCTCTCCATTCTTGGATTGGCCGACATAGGTCAGGCTGCAGATGTCGGGATTGGCCTCCGCCACCCGTTTCGCGTGATCGTAAAGCTCATCGGTTCCGTAAAATTGGCTGAAGGTGGGTACTCGGGATAGTCTTTCGTCGATTGTCATGTAATCGCTCCTATTTGAGTTGTTTCGAGAGGCGCGGGTCGAGCGTGTCGCGCAATGCGTCGCCGATGAAATTGAAGCTCAGTACAACCAGGAAAATGCATAGTCCTGGCCAGAGAATCATGTTGGAGTTGAGAAGTATATAGTCCTTACCCTCGTTCACCATCGAGCCCCATTCGGGCGTCGGCTGCTGGACGCCGAAGCCGAGAAAACCCAGCGCGGCCGAGGAAAGAATCGCCCCCGGAATTCCCAGGGTCGCCTGCACGATTATGGGAGTGATGGTATTGGGCATTATATGCCTGAATAATATGCGCGCGTCGCCGCAGCCCGTCGTCCTGGCCGCCTGGATATACTCGATATTTTTGAGCGAGAGCACCTGCGCCCGTACGAGCCTGGCATAGCTAGGCCAGTGCACGAGCCCCAGCACCCACATGACATTGAAGATACTTGGACCGAGTATGGCCATCACGGCGATGACAAGGATGAGGAAGGGGAAGGAATAGAATACTTCCACGAGGCGCATGACGGTGAAATCCACCCATCCGCCGTAGTAGCCGGAGAGAAGCCCCAGAATCGTTCCGACGACGGCGGCCAAAGCCACGACGACGATACCGATGAGGAGGGAAATCCGCGCTCCATAGGCCAGTCGCGACAGGGTATCCCTGCCGAAATTGTCGGTGCCTAGCAGGTGCCCGCCGCTTCCCGCCGGCAGGAAGGCATGCTCCAGATCCATGGTATAGGGGTCAAATCGTACCAGCACCGGGGCAAATATCGCGATCGCAATAAAGGCGGACAGGGCTATCAGACCGACTATGCCCAATTTGTGACGGGCGAACACCCTGAGGAGCCTTGGTGTGCCGAAGAATTTGGTTTTTTGTTTTTTCATGTCAATCGTACCTGATTCTCGGATCAATGATGACATAGAGAATATCCACGATGAGCATGACCGCCACGAAACAAACCGCGAATATAAGCACTGTTCCCTGGATGAGCGGAAGGTCTCGGAATTTTACGGCGTTCATGGCCAGCATGCCGAGTCCGGGCAGGGAGAATATTGTCTCTATGATGACCGCGCCGCCCAGCAACGAGCCGAACTGCATGCCGAAGGTCGTGAGTATGGGCAGAAATGCGTTCGGAAAGGCGTGTTTGAAAAGCACTCCTATTTCGCTCTGTCCTTTGGCCCTGGCCGTTCTTGCGAAGTCCTGGCCGAGCGCTTCTATCATGGTGGCGCGGGTTAACCTGGTGAGGATGCCAGCCATGCTGCTGCCCAGCGTGATCGAGGGTAGAATGAGAAAACGTATCTGTTTGAAAAGTGTCGAGTCGTAGGTGGGAAGTCCGCGTATGGGAAGCCATCCAAGCTTTAAGCCGAAAAAGAGTATAAGGAGAAGTCCAAGGTAGAAAGAAGGCATGGATACACCTACCAGCGCGATAGCCGTGGCGGAATAATCGAAAACCGACCTGCGCCGGGCGGCGGCGAGCACCCCGAGAGGGATGGCGATGCACAGGGAAACGAGGCAAGAAAATATGGTCAATTTAAAGGTGTTCCCGATTTTTTCACCTATCATCTCGGCCACGGGCCGGCTGAACTGCACGGATCGCCCCATGTCGCCTTTTAGGAGTTTCTCCATGTACATCACGTACTGGATGTACCAGGGGCGATCGAGCCCGAGCTCCGTTTTCAATTTTTCTACATTTTCAACATTGACTGTTTCATTGCTCAACATAAGGCTTATTGAATCGCCCGGAGCGAAAGAAACCAGCGCGAAAACGATGAAGGAGATACCGACGAGAACCGGGATAGTCGTCAGGATCCTTCGAGCGAGGTATTTACCCATTCATCATCTCCAAGCCCGAGGACCCGCTCCGGGTTGCGGGGGCAACCCGGAATCGAGCCAATGGAAGGTTTAATTATTTATTAAGCCAGACATTGTTTTCCGAGGAGACTAGCGTCAAACCTCCCCAGGGGGGTACAAAGTCCACGACTTTCTTGCTTACCACCGAGTAGCTGTATTCGAAATACAGAGGTATACCGACAGTGTCCTCGAATACCAGGCGCTGGGCTTTCTTCCAGAGGGTTGAAAGTTCGTCGAACTTTATTTTTGTCAAGGCTTCGTCCAGGAGCCTGTTCACTTCCGGATTGTTGTAGAAGTGGGTATTGGCGGCTCCGATCATATTCCCGTGGAAGAGTGAATGGAACCCGGTAGTGCCGGCGAAACTGTAGTCGAAAAAGACCGTGGTATTACCTTTGACCAGATCGTCAGCCCAGACGGCGGTATCCTGGGTGAGCACACTGGCGTTGATACCCTTTTCGCGAAGCTGCGTCGCGAGAATGGTGAGCGTCTTGACCTGTGATCCGGGGAGCGTCTTTATCTCGATCTTGAAAGGCTTTCCATTAAGTTCGAGGAACCCGTCGCCGTCCTGATCCTTAAAACCGTTTGCGGCGAGGATCTTGAGACCTTGAGCAGGGTCATAGCTCCAAAGATTTTTCAGCGATGGGTCGTAGCCAAAGGGAACCCAGGGTGGCACCTGCCCATAGGCGCGCTCTCCATGATTACCAATAACCGCTTTATATGCGGTATCGATATCCAGAAGCATGGATATTGCCTTTCTTACCGCCGGATTATTGTAGGGAGCGATTGTTGTATTAAAGCCAATCCCGCGATATGAACCACCGCCGGATTTCACGACATCGAATTTTGTGTTTTTCTCGAAGCTGGTAGCCATTTCCAGGTTGAATAGATGCTTTATTATATCAATTTCACCCGACTGGAGGGCGATGGACTGGGCCAGAGGATCGGGAATAACCACGAACTCCACCGCGTCGAGATATGTTGGCAGGTAGTAGGAAGTGTTTTTCACTAAAAGCAGTCCCGAGTCCGGGGAGAAGCTCTTGAACTTATATGGACCGGTGCCGATGGGGTGTTTCGCGAAGCCGTCCTCGCCCAGCTTTTCGATAGCCTCTTTAGGGATGATGCACATGCGGCAGAGGCGGTTGGGATCGTTAACCAGGAAGGGCTGGGGTGTTTCCGTGGTGATTTCCACAGTATAGCGATCCAGGGCTTTCACGCTGGTAATGGGGCCCAGGGTCCAGGCTGTACTGGTCTTCTGCATGAATCCTATGGAGTAGACCACGTCGTCGGCGGTGACTTCCCTGCGCGTCCCCTTGGGGAAAACCGAATTGTCGTCATGGAAGAGCACGCCTTTCCTGATTGAGAATACCCAGGTAAGCGGGTTGGGATTGGTCCATCCTTCAGCCAGGGATGGTATAGGTTTGAAATTGTCCTTGCTTAGGATAAAGAGCCTATCGAAGATCACGCTTTGGGAATCGGTGATATCGTTCGCCGCAGTCTTGTAGAGTTGGAGACTTTGAAGGCTCGAAGCGGCGATTCTCAAGGTGCCGCCCGATTTCGGCGTCGCAGCAAAAACCGTCGTTAAGCCTCCCAGCAGTAGGGCGATTACAACGAGCACCGTGAATGCTTTCCTTAACATCTCAGGACCTCCTGATCGAAAACTATGCGGCGATATACACCGCTTAAGGCCTAAAAGAATATGTTGCAGCTAAATGTATATATCACCACCCTTAACGCTTGGTCGAATATTCTTATTAACTATATGCCATGTTAATTATATTCCGAGTTGAGCGACCTAAGAGTGAATCTTATCGGACATATTCCATTATAAAGCTCGTCAGCGCAATAGAGGGGATGAATATTTATGTCATTTTTTCGTATTTTTCCTATGCGCGCAGGGTTGTCCGGGGGAAAAGACACTCTTTCTACACCGGAATGCCATATAGATTCGGGTTGCGATGTCCAAAAGGCTTGGAACAATAAGGCGATATCTGTCAGACTTCCCGCCAACTCATTGAATAGGCCATTCTCTCATACTTGACAATTGGGGCTAGGTTTTTCACTATAGGGCCGTGAATCCGGAAAAGTTGTCCCTGCTCTCAGATCAGGAATTATTGCTGCTCGCGGAGCGCATGGGGTTCTATATTCCCGAAGGCCTGGATCGTCCCTTCATAATCGAGGAAATAGTTTCGGCCCTGGAGGACGAGGACAGGGAAAGAGTCTTCAGCCACGACGGCACCGGCCATGTGGAGGAAAAAAAGCTTTCCGGCGGCGCCTTCACTCCCTACGCGGCCCCGATAGCCGCCTGTGTGCCCGACCGATACAATGAGACCATGATTCGCGCCTTGCCCAGGGACCCCTCCTGGATCTATGCCTATTGGGACATAGCCGACCAGCGCAGGACCAGCCTGGGCGAGGAGGAGGGCAGCTCCGGATTATTTCTGAGAGTGGTGGAAATGGGTTCCACCGGGGAGGGAAGGAAGAGTTATTTCGATATCCAGGTTACACTTGAGGACTGGAAATGGTATATCAATATTCCCAGACCAGGCCATTCTTACCGCGTCGATCTTTGTTTTCGCACGGTCAACAAGATTAGGGTTTTGGCAAGGTCCAACGAGGTCAGAATGCCCGTTCACCATCTTGAAGGCCTTTCCAGGCTTCCGCAGATGACGAAAAGCCTTCTCATCCTTTCCGATCTGGAGGGACTGCACCTGACCGAACCCGGTACGGACAACCCCAGCAGAATACTCGTGGCCGAAGAGGAATAAGCGCCCGTGATGAACAAGCCCTCCATAGCCTTAGTGCTCAATGCCCATCTGCCCTTCGTGCGGAAGCCCGAGTACGAGGCTTTTTTCGAGGAACGTTGGCTATTCGAGGCGATCTCCGAAACCTACCTTCCGCTTCTGCGACTTTTTAGAAAACTCGATGCCGACTCCATCCCCTTCAAGCTGAGTTTGTCCATGTCGCCAACCCTGCTGTCGATGCTTTCGGACAAGCTCCTGGGCGAACGGTATGCGCGGTATCTGGATATGCAGCTGGACTTGGCCACGGCGGAAAAGAAACGGCTCGGCGGCGACCCGGTCTTCGCCCCCCTGGCGCAGCTCTACGAATCCCTTTACCGGCGCAACAAAGAAGATTTCGAACAGCTCTATTTCCGCAATATCCTGGTCGGATACGACTATTACTATAAACGCGGCAAAATCGATCTTATCACCAGCGCCGCGACCCACGCCTTTTTACCCCTGTATCAGGACGCGCCCCAGGCCGTTCTCGCCCAGATCGAGACTGCCATAGTCACTCACAGGACCATCTTCGGAAAAATTCCCCAGGGCTTCTGGCTGCCCCAGTTCGGTTGGTATCCGGGACTGGGGGAAATGCTGGTGAACTACAATATTCGATATAGCATCGTTACAACCCGGGGAGCGCTCCTGGGCAGACCCGTGCCGCAGTACGGTTCCTTTACCCCTTTGAGAAGTCCTTCGGGACTCAAGCTGTTCGTGCGCGACGCCGGGGCGACCAAGGCGGTCTGGTCGGAAACCGAAGGGTATCCCGCCGATCCGGTATACAGGGATTTTTACAGGGATATCGGCTACGATCTGAACAGCGCCTATGTGAGCCCCTACCTGGGAACAGGGGTGGAGCGGGGCTTTACCGGGTATAAGTACTGGGCGGTGACGGGAAAGACCGACCGCAAGCGCCCCTATGAGCCGGTGGCCGCCTCGGCCAGGGTCGTGGAACACGCCAGGGCTTTCCTCTCGGAGCGAAAAAACTCCGCCCGCGCGGCCGCCCAGTGGATGAAGGACAGGAAGCCCTTGATCGTCTGCCCCTACGATGCGGAGCTTTTCGGCCACTGGTGGTTCGAGGGGCCGCTTTTTCTCGAGGCGCTCTTCAGGGCGGCCGCGCGCAAAAAGGAAGATGAGGACCTGCAGTTCGTCACCTTGAGCGAATACGATCGGGGCGATCAGGATAATCCAGTCTCCGAGCCGGAGTTTTCCTCCTGGGGCGAAGGCGGCTATGCCGAAGTATGGCTGGATGGTTCCAACGATTGGGTGCACCGGCACAGCAGGCAGACGGTGGAGCGCATGACAGAGTTGGCCGACCGTTTCCCGGACGAATCGGGCCTGCGGGAACGGATACTCAACCAGGGTGCGCGGGAGGCCTTGCTGACCATGTCCTCCGACTGGCCCCTGCTGCTGCGTTCCGGACAATCCGGCGACTTCGCCCGGAGGCAGATCGAGGAATCGGTGGGCAACTTCACCAAGATTTACGAAATGCTCTGCGCCAACACGGTGGATACCGAATGGCTCACCAGCCTGGAGCGGAGGAACAACCTTTTTCCGGACATCAACTACAGGGTATTCGCCCGGAAGCGCTGATTTTTCCCGTCTTTTATACTAGGATCTTCCAAAGAGCCTTGTTTCAATACTAAGCGAGGAGCTGAGAATGAACGTAGTGATTATCGGAGCCCAATGGGGAGACGAGGGAAAGGGCAAAATCGTAGACTATCTCGCCCACGAGGCAGGGATCGTCGTACGCTTTTCCGGGGGCGCCAACGCGGGGCACACCATAGTGCTGTCAGGTACCAAGTACGCACTCCATCTCGTGCCGTCGGGCATTCTCTACCCCGACAAGACGGTCATCCTCGGCAGCGGCATGGTTGTCGATCCCGAAGCGCTCTTTGCCGAACTGGGGGATTTGGCGGCCAAGGGCATCGATTGGGAGGGCAGGGTGCTTGTCTCGGACAGGGCTCACCTCGTCCTTCCCAGTTATAAATCCTTGGACAAGGAGATCGACGCCAAGCGGATCAAACCCATCGGAACTACCGGAAGGGGCATCGGGGTGGCCTATTCCTTCAAGGCTTCCAGGGACGGAATCAGGCTGGCCGATATCGATGATCCGGATCGTCTGGCTAATCTTTCCGATGAGGACAAGGCCTTTCTCGACAAGTGGCGGGGCAGCTTGCTGCCCATGGCGGTAGACGCCGGAGCTTATTTGTATAGACACAAAAATGTCTGGACCCTCTTCGAGGGAGCCCAGGGCGCTCTGCTGGATATCGATACCGGAAGCTACCCCTTCGTCTCCTCGGGTATGTCCTGCGCGGCGGGGGCGGCCGCCCAGGGCGGCATCGGCCTGCGCCGGGTGGACAGGATCCTGGGCGTGTTCAAGGCCTATACCACCAGGGTGGGCAACGGCCCCTTCCCGACGGAGTTCGCCGACGATTCGCCCGGCTCCCTGTCCAACTTTATCCGCACCACCGGCAACGAGTACGGGGTGACCACGGGCCGCCCCCGCCGCTGCGGCTATTTGGACCTTGTGGCCCTGCGCTACGCCTGCATAGTCAATTCCATCGATCGCCTGGTGATGACCCACATCGACGTCTACGACTCCCTGCCTGAGTTCGAAGCCTGCGTGGCCTATAAGATAAACGGTAAGGTGGTCGAGGACTTCCCCGCCTCGGTGCGCCAGCTCGGATCGGCCGTCCCTGTTTTAAAGAAGTTTCCCGGATGGAATACCCGCATCGACGAAGCCCGTTCATGGGAAGAGCTTCCGCTGCGGGCGCGGGAATACGTCGAATTCATAGAGGAATTCACCGAGACGCCGGTCTCCATAATTTCGGTGGGTTCGGACAGAAAGCAGACCATAGTGAGGGAGAGCCCGTGGACAAGATCCTGATCCTCGACTTCGGAAGCCAGTACACACAGCTGATCGGCCGCAGGGTGAGGGAGCTGGGTGTCTATTCCGAGATAATCCCCGGCGATTCCTCCATAAGCGAGGCGGCGCTGAAAGATGCGGTAGGTATTATTCTTTCCGGATCCCCCTTTAGCGCCTACGATACCCAGGCCCCCGCGCCCGATTCCTCGCTTTATGACTCGCGACTGCCCATACTTGGCATTTGCTACGGCATACAGCGCATGACCCTGGACTCCGGCGGCGCCGTCGAACGACTTCCGGAACGGGAGTACGGCCGCCGGGCGGTGCGGCTTAGGGCCGCGGGGGCTGAAAATCCCCTCTTCGCCGGCGTTGAAGGCCGGTTCGTCAGCTGGATGAGCCATGGGGACTCGATTTTAAAACCCGGCGAGGGGTGGTCGGTCATAGCCGAATCCGAGGGCGGCATCCCCGCCGCCCTCGTCCATGAGGGCGGAAAGCGCTGGGGCGTCCAGTTCCATCCCGAGGTGAGCCACTGCGAATTCGGACAGAGGATTCTCGGCAATTTCGTCATGGGCATATGCAAGGCCCGCCAAGGCTGGTCCATGGAGGCCTATCTCGAACAGGAAGCCGCTCTGATCAGAAGCAAGATCGGCTCCCAGCCAGCCCTTCTCCTCATTTCCGGCGGGGTTGACTCGACGGTCGCCGGGGCCTTTCTCCTCAAGACACTGGATCCTGCGCAGGTATACTTGCTCTATATCGATACGGGGCTCATGCGAAAAGCCGAGAGCGACGAGGTGATGGCCAATCTTTCTTCCCTCGGAGCCCGGCACCTTCACAAGGTGGACGCGGAAGCGGTTTTTCTCGCGGCTTTAAAGGGACAGGAAGACCCGGAAAAAAAGCGCAGGATCATCGGCGACCTTTTTATCTCCATCCAGGAGCAGGAGGTTGAGCGACTGGGGATCCCCAAGGCTTTCTTGGTCCAGGGCACCCTGTATACCGATCTCATCGAATCGGGGAAGGGAGTAGGGAAAAAAGCCCAGGTGATAAAAAGCCATCACAATGTCCGCAGCCCCCTGGTGGAGAAAAAACGGGCCGAAGGCAGGGTGATCGAACCCTTGGACCGGCTGTACAAGGATGAGGTCCGCGCGCTGGGGAGGCTTCTCGGTCTGCCCGAGGCGATCGTGGGCAGGCATCCCTTCCCGGGTCCGGGCCTGGGCGTCCGGATTCTTGGGGAGCTGAGCAAGGAAAAATGCGATATCCTCCGGGAGGCCGATGCGGTCTACATCTCCGAGCTGCGGGCCCGCGGACTCTATGACAAAATCTGGCAAGCCTTTTGCGTGCTGCTTCCCATCCGTTCGGTGGGGGTGGCGGGGGACGAGCGGAAATACGGGTACGTGGCGGCGCTGCGGGCGGTCAAAAGCACCGACGGCATGACCGCCGACGTCTATCCCTTCGATCCGGAGGACCTTATCGCGATCTCCTCGGCTATCACCAACAAAGTACCCGCAGTGGGCAGGGTGGTGTACGACATATCATCCAAGCCTCCTGCCACGATCGAGTGGGAGTAAGGGCGGGGATGATCCGGGGCTGAAAAGCCTCTTTAAGCTTCCTCGGGATAGCGATGCAAGGATCCGTCGGGAGCCCGGAGTAGCCAGTAGGCTCCCTGCTCATCCTCCTGTCGCGAGACGACGCTTTCGGGAAGATACAGCTTGCCCGCGCCGTCGGGGGCATCCACGGCGTAACGGGGCATTTCGAGGCCCGAGAGCCGGGTCCTCAGCTCTTCGTACATCGCCAGCCCCCGGGAGAGGGGCACCCTGAAGTGGGACGAGCCCCTGGCCAGATCGCCCTGGAAGAGATAGTATGGATCAACCCCCGCACGACATAAGCCGGAAAACAGGGTTTCAAGGGTATTCGTATCATCGTTCACGCCCTTTAAAAGCACGGTCTGGCTTCTCACGGGAATGCCGGCGGCGAGTACCTTTTCGATTTTTTCCAGAAAGAGCCCGGACAGTTCTTTCGGATGATTGGCCTGGATAACGAGGCGCAAGGGCTTGTACTTTCGCAGCATGGACAAAAGGGCCTCGTCGATACGTTCCGGCAGGCTCACCGGCGCCCTGGTGCAGAGCCGTAAAAAGATTCCGGGTCTTGCCTCCCGCAACCTGGCGAAAAGGGTTTCAAGGATTTCGGTGGGAACGCTCAAGGGGTCTCCCCCGGAGATGAGTACCTCCCGCAGCTCAGGATGTTCTTTCAAATAGCCTTGGGCCTGAAGTATCTCCTTGGAAGAGATGAATTCCCTCTCCGAAGGCAGAAGGTTGCGACGAAAGCAATGGCGGCAATAGAGGGGGCAAGCTCCCGTAACTCTGATGAGAAGCCGGGATGAATACTGGTGCACGAGCCTGGGCAGGGGGGAGTGCTCCTTCTCGCGAAGGGGATCCTCGGATTCCAAGGGAGCATCGATCAGCTCCGCCGCGGAAGGCAGCGCTTGGGCAAGAATAGGATCCAGGGGTACGCCGTTTTCGTCCCGCCGGCAGGTTCTGTAATCCTCGGACGCAAGGTTGAGCCAATAGGATGGCGCGGCGAAGGGAAGAAGCCCCTTTCGCTCAAGCGTTTCGGACAAGGGGGAAACGTCGCTCATGGGGCTACGCTAACGCGTTTGGGCCTTCCTGTTCAACACCTGGAGGATGTATGCTCTTTATGATTGCTGTGGTCGAATTATAGGAGCAAAAGTTATGCCGCAATACAAAAACCTCGTGTTCAAAGGTGGGGGAGTGAGGGGCGCCGCGTATTTGGGCGCGATAAAGTATCTTTACGATAACGGACTGATGCGTTCGGCCGAGAGGGTGGCGGGTACTTCGGCGGGCGCCATCACCGCCGCCGTCCTTGCCTTGAACTTCCAGGACTTTAAAGAACTGAAAACCGTAGCCGATAGTCTGGACTATCGTAGGGTTCCCGCCGAGGGAGATCTCAAGGAGGAGGATGCGGGCCTGGTGGGCAGGCGGCTTTCCGCCCGGCTCCAGTCCCATGGGCTTTTTAAAAACCTCCAGTGCTCAATCCGCCTTGTCCAGGAAAAAGGCTGGTACTCCAGCGACTACCTTTATCAATGGCTGCGTACGGTGATCGCCCAAAGTTTTTCCGTGGTCAAGGAGGCCTACAGCTTTAGGGATTTTCAAAATACGGCGATCCACAAGGATAAGCGGGCTTTCCTTGCCCTCTATGTCACGGGTACCGATATTTCGAATCGAAAAAGCAGGGTTTTCTCCTATGAAACGACGCCCGAGATGGAGGTGGCCCTGGCGGTGCGTATTTCCATGTCTATTCCCCTGTTCTTCGAAGCCATACCCTTCGGGTATCCCGGCACTCAGGGGCTGCAGTACTTCGCCGACGGCGGACTTATGTGGAATTACCCCATCGAGCTCTTCGACGAAGCCCGATTCGGGCGGAGGATGGCTAAGGGGGTGAACGCGGAAAGCCTGGGGTTTTTCCTCTACACTTCTCCCCAGACCCTCAAGTATAAGGAAATCAAGGGGCTCGCGGATTACATCGGGGCCCTCTTCGAGACCCTCAATCAGGTCCAGGACCAACTTATTCCTTTCCGGGAGAAAAACAAGGGAAGGACAGTCTTTATCGACGACCAGGCTGTTCCCATGACCCATTTCGACATACAGACCGGTGATGAAACCTATACGAAGCTTTTCGACTCGGGCTATCGCGCGACGAAAGAATTTTTCTCTGACAAGAGCAACTGGGATATTTTCGTGCACAGGCTGCAGTCCAGACTGGGCTGGGGAAGGGATAGGGAGGAGGAGGATAAAACTCCTTGAGAGAAACTCATATTTATGCAATAATTGAATAACTATCCAAAGCCGACGGAGATCGAAAAACCATGAAAGAAAGACTGGAGCGCCTTAAGGTTGTCAAGTCGCTCATAAAAACCCATCGCATCGATTCGCAGGATTCCCTATTGCAGCTGCTCGCCGAGGCAGGCTATTCGGTCACCCAGGCCACGCTCTCCAGGGATCTCAAATACCTCAAGGTGGGAAAGGTGGCGGATGGGCATAGCGGGTATTATTACACCATGCCCTCCGAAGAGGAGCGCAAGGAGTCGGAAAAGCACTCGATCCAGGACTTTTTACGTGGGTATGTGTCGGTGGACTGGAATGAGAGCATTGTCGTGGTGAGGACCTTCTCGGGGCATTCCGATTCGGTGGCCCTGGCGATAGACAACATGGGCATGGAGGATGTGCTTGGCACGATCTCCGGCAGGGATAATGTTGTCTTTGTCGCGCTCAGGAAGGGATCCAGGGGGGATGATTTTATAGCCGCCCTCAAGGGGAAGATCCCCGAATTCGATCCGGAGTAAGCGAAAGAGGCGCCCTCCCCGCGACGTGGAAAAAGCCGGCCGAGGGGCCGGCTTTTTCCACGTCGGGCTTCCCTTTAGGCTCCCGCGGCCCTATTCCTCGCCGCGGCGTGCTCCTTTGCGAGCTGCGCGAGGAGGTCCTCCAGCTTCCAGCCCAGGTTCGCGGGCGTCGTGGTGGCGAAGGCCGGAGACGGCGCTCCGGGGCCCAGCGACTTGACCGCCCTCATGATGCTCACCGCCTCGTCGTTCGAAAATCCGTGCAGTATCACAGCCCTGAAATCTTTGTCCATCCGCGAAGTATAGCGAAAAGCCGACCGGGCGGAAAGCCTGGCCGCTCCGAGGTCGGTCGCCGGGCGAGGCCTGTTTTCAGGACAGGAGCGCTTCGATCTCATCCTTTAGCCGGAGAAGCCGCGGCTCCGCGAGCTTCAGCGCCGCCATGCGCTCCGTCTCGTCCCTTTTGCGGGCCCTGATCCCGGCGATCCGCTCCTCCATGCCGACCTCTCTGGCCTCCTGGTCCCTGAGAAAGTCGGCGTAGACGACGATCTTGTTCTCCAGGCTCCGGGGGAGGTACTCGGGCCTCTCCTCGCCCTTGCAAAGGAATATTTCGTAGGGGTAGCTGTGGAGCACGATGTCCGCCAGCTCGGGAATCCCCTCCTCGCGCAGGATCGCCACCGAGTTCAGCTCATGCTCGCCCGGCCGCGCTTTTCCTATGTCGTGGAGGAGGCCGCCGACGCGGACCTTCTCGGGATCCAGCGGAAGTTCGGGGTGACGGCGATGGATTGTTTCCGCCATTTCGAAGGCTGTCTCGGCGCAGGCGATGGAGTGTTTCAGGGTTTTCTCATCCGAGACGTAGCTTCGGAGCAGCCGGAGCGCCTCCTCGTAGGAGGGATAGCCCCGCCGGCGGCTTCGCCTTGCCTCGCCTTCCGGGACTCTTTGGGATTCAAAAGCCATACTTCTTCGTCCTTCCCATGAGATCCATTTGAATGTTGAATTTTATCACTTGACAGCGTGAAGGACCAGTCTTATAGTCGAGAGTATCCGGTTAAACTGTATATGTTGATGCATACAGTTAAATAAGACCGGAAGGAGTCTGACCCCGAATGCTTAAAGATACCGCTTCTCCACTCTACTACAGGTTAAAGGAAATACTTAGAGAAAAAATCGACGACGGCGAATGGAAAGCGCACAGCGCGATCCCATCAATCAGAGCGTTGTGCGCTATGTACGGCATCAGTACGACCACCGCGAAACAAGCCATCCAGGAACTCACCCATGAAGGCAAGGTGTATGCGATGCAAGGCAAAGGCACGTTCGTTGCTGCGCCGCAATTTGCCGCGGGTAGGGTGGAGTATACGGAAATTTCGGCGGATGTCATGCTGAACGCGCGGATGAAGGCGATAGGTATCAAATATTCTTGTGTGCTCCTCGGTGTGGAGAGACAGCCGGCTAACCGAGTCGTAGCGGACGCCCTGGCAATTCCCATAGGGGCGCCATCGCTTAAGATTACCCGGTTTAAAAAAGCGAACGACGAACCTATGCTCATCGAGCAGGTTTATGTGGACGCGGGGAAGTACGGGAAGATAGAAACAGCCGACCTGACAAGGCCAATGTACGAGATCATAAAGTTGGCATATTCCATCGAGCTGAAAAAAAGCGTGGAAAAGTTCACGCCGGTCTTTCTCGAATCGGCGGACGCTCAAATTCTCGACCAAAAGCCTGGAGCGCTCGCCTTGTCGAACGAGCGCACCTCCCTCAGCCAGGGCGGCGAGGCGATCATCTACGCTCGCTCGCTCATCCGGGGGGATAAATGCAAAATGTACGTCGACCTGACGCAATTGAGAACCCTGAACAAGTAAGGAGGATGTTTTGATAGAGATAGATCGCTTAGTATCCGCCCTTTCCGCACGATACGCTGCGGGTGACAAGGACTATTGGATGCCTCCCTTGGTCAGGTACGACCATGCATATATGGGCGCGATACAGGACAGGGATGTACTTCTTTTTTGCTTGCGCCGAGGGGACCGGCAAGCCCAGATCGTCGAAGCTATAACCGAGGCCGATTTCAAGCCTTTTCCCGTAAAGCCGCTACCGAATCTGTCATTTATTTCTTTAATTCAGTATCAGCAGAAATTCGCCCATCTCAAGTCGGTATTCCCAACGATTCGGCCCAAGAACACGCTGGGAGAGGTGATAAGCGAAAGTCATCTAAAGCAGCTCAGGATCGCCGAATCGGAAAAATACTCTCATGTGACGTACTTCTTCAACGGAAGGAATACCCAGGCTTTCGACGGAGAAGATCGGATCGTCGAGAAAAGCCCGAAATATGGCGAAATTGAAGCTAACCCGGGAACCAGGACCCGGGAAGTGGCAATGAAGACCGTCGAGGCGATGAGTGCCGGTAAGTATTCGTTCATTCTCGTGAATCTCGCGGCAGGGGATATTATCGGACACATCGACAACTGGCAACTTAACGTCCGATGCGCGGAAGATGTGGATAAAGCGCTGGGTATTATTTGCGAAAACGCGGTAAAGGAAGGATTCGCCGTGGTCGTAACGGCGGATCACGGCTTGCTCGAAGTGACGAAGCATGAGGATGGCAGCCCGAGCGTCGAGCATACCCTCTCCAAGGTTCTGTTCAATGTCTACAATATGGAGGCGCTGCTCGGAGACGATGTGCGATCAAAAGAATGCAGCCTGGCCGATGTGGCGCCGACGGTCTTGCATATTCTGGGATTGGAAAAACCCCGGGAGATGACAGGACGGTCCCTGATCCGACGGATCGGCAAACCTCAGAAATGCCTGCTCGTGATTTTGGACGGATGGGGGCTGGGCGACGATGATCCGCGGGTTAATCCAATAAAAGCAGCCTCCACTCCCTGGTTCGACAGGCTGACTTCTGCAGGCGTTTTCCTGCCCCTGACGGCATCAGGGCTGAGCGTCGGCCTCCCGGAAGGGCGTTCGGGAAATTCGGAGACGGGGCATCTGACTATCGGGTGCGGAAGGGTTATCCCCCAGGATGAATTGAGAATATCCACCGCGGTGGGAAACGGGGACTTGCGCCGTAATGAGACGCTGATCCAAATCGTGGAAAAATGTCGTAAGGAAAAAGTCAGGCCCCATGTGGTCCTGATGTTGTCGGAAAAAAGCTCGCATGGGAATATGAGAGAAGGCGCGGCGGTGGTGAAACACATGGAAAGCGGCGGAATACGGGGGATCAGAATTCATCTGGTCCTGGACGGCAGGAGCGCTCCCGCCCGGGGCGCTCCCGCGCTGCTTGAAACCCTGCGGGATTTTCTCGGCGAGGATAGCAGCGCGGTGATAGTGAGCGCCATGGGAAGAGGCTTGCTGCTCGACAGGAGCGGGAATTATCTCGATACCACGAAAAAGGCTTATGAAGGGCTCGTATCAGGCGAAGGCATACATTTTTGATGCCGGCCATCGGCGCATGTTTTTTACAGCTTCAACAGAGCGCGCCCACCATGCTCGGTTTGTTTCATCCCGTTCTCCGTATTAGATTGTATTTCGTCTTTCACGTTCTTCTTCAATATCCTTTTTCTCAGGCTTATACCATGCAGGATCCTTTATCTTGATAAAGCACGGGTCGCCTGCCCTGAAAAAGTTCCTATGCGGGGTTTGGACCATGATGGAGCCTTTGCCGACGGATACCAGATACTCCATGAAATCCGTCTTTGAGGTTCTCTTGAGGATTGTCGTCTTATAGCCGTCCTGTCTGTTGAGGTCGATCGCGTTTGGTCTTGTGGCCATAACATAATCACCTTTAAGATCCAATGAAGTCCCGGAGAACAGCAAGTTGGACTCGTCTTCTTTTAAAAAGGCTTTTCCGTCCCTGATTACAACATCAGTGAAATTGGACTGTCCGAGGAAGCTGTGGACAAAACGATTGACCGGCTTATGATACAATTCCTGCGGAGTTCCGATCTGCTGGATATTTCCCATATCCATCACCAGCATACGGTCGGAAAGCGCCATGGCCTCCGCCTGATCGTGGGTGACGAAAATGATGGTAAATCCGAATTCTTTCTGAAGCCTTTTGATTTCAAAGCGCATCGATTCACGCAGATGTGGGTCGAGATTTGAAAGCGGCTCATCGAGGAGCATGACATCGGGATTGACCACTATCGCTCTGGCCAGGGCAATTCTTTGCTGCTGACCGCCGGAAAGGTCGGAAGGATAAACTTTTTCAAGTCCGTCAAGGTCGCAGTGGTGAAGGGCCAGCGCTACACGCTTTTTTATCTCTGAGTGCGGGCGCTTTTTTACCTTCAGAGGGAAGGCCACGTTCTCATAGACATTCAGATGAGGCCATACGGCAAAGGCTTGGAAAACCATTCCCAATTCCCGCTTTTCCGGTGGAAGATAGATATTTTTCCTCTTGTCCGAAACAAGCCTGCCGCCGAGATAGATCGAACCTTCGGAGAGGTCTTCGAAACCAGCGATCATGCGAAGCGTGGTGGTCTTTCCGCAGCCCGAGGGACCGAGGAAGGAGAAACACTCGCCCTTTTTCACGGAGAGGTTGAAATCCCTGACCGCGACAACCGTTCCCAAGGATTTTGTGGTAAATGACTTTGTCACATGTTCAAGAACTATCTGGTTCATGTCATCCTCTCTTTTTATCTCTGGTGATAGCCTTGACAATGTTGTTGCAGATAATGATCAGCGTGATCGTGACCACCGAAAGGGCTGCCGCGGGAGCTATCTGACCGTTGATTCTCAACTGGTAGATGGCGACCCCCAGCGTCCTGCTTTTGGGTCCGTAAAGAAGGATTGACGTTGTCAGTTCCCTCATACAGGGAAGAAATACCAAAAAGAACCCTGAAATCATGGCAGGCTTGATCAAGGGCAGGGTAACGTCCTTGAGCGTCTGCATGTGCGAAGCCCCGCAGGACCTCGCAGCCTCCTCAAGCGAACCGTGGACCTGTTGCAATGCGGCGGAACTGGATTTGAGCACATACGACAGGTACCTTGCGATGTAGGCGACAAGGATAATCCAAATGGTGTTGTACAACGTGATCCCGAAGAAGGCTCCCGACCAGGCAAGAATACACCCGATGGCCATGACGGTTCCGGGTAAGGAATAGGGAAGAACAGCCATCATTTCAAGGGCAGTGCCTCCCTTCGGTTTTACCTTGTAGATGACATAGGCAAGCATCGTTCCCAGAAGCAGGCAGAAGGAAGCTGCCGAGAATGCCAGAAACAGCGAATTTTTCACCGAATCCCGGACCATGATGTTACCCACGAAGATTCTGCGGAAATTGGCCAGCGTAAGGTTCTTGGCAAGGAACGGCAGACCATATGCTTTCACAAAGCTGACCAGGATGATCATGACGATGGGGGCAACGACAATAAGGCTCAGAAACAGCAGCGAGAACGCAAGAAGCGGATACTTGGCCCCCCTGAGCTTGATGAGCATGGGGCGCATGGATTTTCCTTTGATAATGTCGTATCGCCCGTGGGTCAGAAGACGTCTCTGCACCAGAAGTGCGATGGAGACGATGAACACCAGAACGATGGAGAGGGCGGCTGACTGTCTGATGCCCTCGAAACTTCCTCCGGCACGGTTCATCAGTTCGACGATCATCGTGGGCAATGTGAAAATACTCTGGGAATACCCCAGCATCGCCGGGATACCGTAATTCGACAAAGAAGTTATGAGCACCAGAAGCATCCCGGACGAAATAGCGGGAATAGTAAGGGGAAGAGTAATCCTTCTGATTACATACAGCTGGCTGGCTCCGGCTATTCTCGCGCTTTCCTCAAGGGTGGGGTCCATGCGCTCGAGTGCGCTGACGACCTGCATGTAGACGAAGGGGAAGTAGTAGACGACTTCAATAACAATGATACCGGCCACACTGTTGATATTGAACGGAGCCTTCGTCAGATTGAAAAGAGACATCAGGGCTTTGTTCACATATCCTCCGCGGCCCGAGAACATCATGTCCCATGACATCGCGGCGAGAAACGGCGGGATCATGAAAGGAATGGAGAACAGGAACTTCATCAAGCCCTTCATGGGGATGTCGCTCCGTCCTAAAAGCCAGGCGAAGAACACTCCGACCGCGGTGGCGAGGGCGGTTGAGAAAACTCCTATCACCAAGGTGTTCCACATGGAGCGGATGTTGCTTTTCTGGAATATGACCTGCTTGAACATGGCAATGTCAATCTTTGTTCCGTCCCAGAACGCGTAATAGAGAATCATGAATACGGGAAGGATGACCACGGTGATCAGGGCGACGTAACAGAGAATGATCATCAATCGGTCAAGGGAAAAGCCCCCTTTGCCCTCAAGATGTGCCAGATCACGGTTTATGGCTCTGGAAAACATCACGCATCCTCCCTTTCAAAATATCTTTCCTCGAGAAAAGCAAGCCCAACCTCCTGTCCCTCCGAATAGGATTTCGCGTTTTCGGAAATGGCGATCTGCTGGACCCGGATTTCCATTCCCGGAAGCCGGACAAAATAGTTATACATATTGCCCAGGAAAATCGCCTGCGCAACGGTCGCGCGTACGGGACTGTCCTCATCAAATACGATATCCATCGGCCTGATACCCAGCATCGCCTTTGTTCCCGTCATTTTCCCGGGAATATGGGATTTGTATGGAATTTTCTTTTCAAGGTCAAAGAATGCTTTGCCGTCGTCGATCACCACAGGGATGAAGTTTGATACCCCTATGAACTGAAAGACAAACCGGTTTGCGGGATTCCTGATGATTTCCTCATCGGATCCAATCTGGGCGATCGACCCATCGGGTGCAAGGATCACTATCTTGTCGCACAACTGCATCGCGGCTTCCTGATCATGCGTGATGTAGATTATCGTGGTACCCAGCCTTTGCTGCAGTATGCGTATTTCGACAAGCATCTGCTCGCGGAGCTTGGCGTCGAGGTTCGTAATCGGTTCATCCATGATGAGAAAATCGCTGGATGATGTCAGAGCTCGCGCGATCGCGACTCTCTGCTGCTGTCCGCCGGAAAGTTGGGAAGGCATATACTTCTCGTAAGCCACCATGTTGACCTGTTCCAGGGCATAGTGTACCCGAGGGCTTATCTCTTCCTTTGGCAACCCGCGCTTTTTCAGCGGATATGCGATGTTGTCGTAGACGCTGAGATGTGGCCAGATGGCATAATCCTGAAACACCACACCGATATGCCTTTGTTCGGGAGGGATGTCGACCCTGTCTTTGTGACTGAACATGGTCTTTCCGTCAATTTTTATCGTTCCCTGTTGCGGCTTGATGAAACCGCAGATTGCCCTGGCGATGGTGGTCTTTCCGCAACCCGAGGGACCTACGATGCCGATGATCTGGCCCGGTTCGATCTTCAGCGAGAGATCCCTGAGGACCATATGCTCACCATAGCTTACGCAAATACCTTCCAGTTCGACTTTTTCCACACATCACCCCCTGAAAACGACGCGTGCTGGATGCCGTACATCCAGCACGCCGATTCGAAACGACATTGATTACTTTTGTTTCTTGAAGTACGAGTCAAACTGGTCAAGAAGCTTGTTGCTGACTTTGGCGAGATCGATCCAATCGATCGGAAGCGCTTTTGAAGCTACTTCGGTGGCGGTCAGCATTCCGGCAGGAAGTTCGACGCCGTCGACGATTGGCGTGATATTGTACTGCGTAAGCAGCTTCTGGCCGCCGTTCGGATCCAGAATGAAGTCATACAGAAGCTTCGCAAGCTTTTCGTGCGGAGCTCCGACCGGAATTGCGATCGGACAAGGCACGGCGACAATATCCTTGGTATCATGCCAGCCGATCGGAGAACCTTCAGCCATAAGGTTTTTGGTATTGTAATCAACGCCGAAGGCTACCTTGTACGAACCGGCTGCGACAGCGTTGTTTGTCGCACCCGAACTCGATTGAAGCTCCGTGCCCATCTCGCCCAACTTTTTAAAGTAGTCCCAGCCGTATTTGGGATTGCGGGTCATCGCATAGACAAGCGCTTTTGTCGAACCCGAACCGGTCGGGTCTGTCATGATCAACTGCTTGTTGAAATTCGGGGCGAGAAGCCCGTCCCAGTTGTAAGGGGCTTCCTTGTCCGAACACGATGTCGTGCTAAACGTAATGCCCATGATCAACAAACGAGCCCCGGTATAGTAGCCTTCGGCGTCCTTGAACTTGGGGTCCACGCCTGCCGCGAATGGAGACAGGTACTGGACAAGGTGATTGCCAGCCTTGAGGTTGATCATCGCCGAGGGATCCGCGAGCCAGGCGAGATCGCAAGTTACGGACTTGGACTGGAATTCCGTCGAGAGTTTTGTGACGCACTTGCCGGAAGTGGCGGAATAGTAATCCAGTTTGACATTCGGATACTTTGCCTGAAAAGCATTCTTGAGAGCGATTACGACATCCTCGCCGGTCGAGGAATACAGCATAACCTTTCCACTGTATGATGCGTCAGCACCGGCGGAAAACGCCGGTAACAGCAAAGCCGAGATGAGCAACAAAACAATAATTAACCTTTTCATACTACCTTATCCTCCTTGATAACGGGTTCGACCCCGAAAGGTGCTTGAATTATAAATTGAGGATTTTTTGCACGATAGTACAAAATAATGACTTTTTTATGGGTTGTTCGAAATTTGAATTTTTTCTTCTTTTTTTTATCTTGTCAAGAATTATCATTGTCATGCATAATATGTTCGGAGTAGTGCATGCCAAAAGGGAAACCCAGAATAAAATTATCCATGTCGTTGGTCTTCACCGGTTCGCTGACAGGAATGTTTTTCATTTTTCTGATTCTCATGGCTATTTCCTATGGCCAGTTTCAGGAATCGCTGCTCTCGTCCCTCGCAAAGCAGAACGAGGAATTTGCCTCCCAGGTCAGCTCAACCACAAAATTCGCCGATGGAATCCTGATCAGTATCACAAACCAGCTCTTCTACGATTCAGCCGTAACGCTACTGAGGAAAAGCGAGAAGATTTCCAACTTCGAATTCATCGAAGGAATGAGACGGATAAACGATATCACCGCCTCGACCATCCTGATTGATTCGATCTACATCTATAACGGCAAGCAGGACTATATTTACAGTACCGCGCAGTATGGGGCGGTCAACGACAATGCCGAGCACTTCAGGGACAAGGACGCGGTACAAATGCTTCGTGAACGTAGAAGCGAGCAACGACTGGTTATGATTCCCCGGGAAACATCCCTGTTCAGCGGTTCGGATGATTCGGCCATTTATTCGTTTATGTTCTTCGAAACGAGTTCGGACGGGGCGCCGGATACCAACGCGATTCTTCTTAACCTGAAGGCATCGGCCTTCACCAGGTTGTATTTCGGCAGTGATTTTCAGAATCAGGCGTTCATCATGAACGGCGAAGGAGTTCTGATTGCCTCCAAGGATTCCTTGGAAGAAAGTATCAGGCGGACACTGATTACCAGAATCCTGGCGGAAAACGGGAATGACAATGCCAGCGGCTATTTCGCATTCCCCAGCGCCGCCGGGGAAAAAATGCTCTGTTTTTATTCATCTATGGGTGAGCACAACTGGCTCTATGCAAAAACCCTGGCATACGAAGAGGCCTTTCCTGCATTGCTGCATTCACGCAACCGTACTCTTATCATCATTTCCGTCATAATCCTTATTCTTGTGGCAGTATCCCTTCTCATAGCGAATCGCGTCTATGTTCCATACAGAAAGATTTCACAAAAGATTTCCAAGGCGATCAGCGGCAACGGAAATGAGAATCCCGACCAGATTATCAGGAACCTTGACCAGCTTATTGTGGAACATGACAGCCGGGAATTCCTGGGACCCATGATAAAAAGCGAGATCCTCAAGGACTTGCTTCTGGGAAAGAAGTCCATCGATATGCCCGATTTCAACCTTGAAACCTACCACCTTCAGATAGCCATAAACTTTCCGGTCACGCTGTATCTGTTAAACAACAAGGAAAGATTGCTTAATATTGAGGAAATCCAGGAGAAAATCCCGTATTGCGAAACGGTGCGGATAGATTCCTACACTATCCTTTTCCTCCAGCCCATGAGCCAGGATCAGGAAATACAAGTACGGAACGAGCTCGTCCAAAAAAACCCGGACATGCTTCTCATTTACTCCGAAGAAATCAGAGACTGGTCTTTGCTCCCTGAAACGTTCCAGAAACTCAGGGAGACCTGGCAACTCAGATTTCTGCATCCCGGGAAAAAGCTGATTGGCTTGAAGGACCAGCCGCAGAGAAGGCATGTAATGGCCCCGCTTTCGGAAAAATCGGCTGCGGTAGTGGGATTTCTGAAGAAGGGATTCTATTCAAAGGCGGCAGAAACCTGGAATTTGTTTGTTCATGAACTGGAGGACAAACAGTATTCGACTGTCAACATTGCGCTGATAAACATCGCAAATGCCATACTCAAGCTTGCCTTTGATTATAAAGTGCTTGATTCGACATACGAGGAATCTTGCATGGCTTATCAGATGATGATCGACAGTCTGGACGATATGAATGAACTGAATAGACTGATGGATGATCTTTTTCACAAAATCACCGACAATGTCCAGCAGATGCAGCGGACAAGCAAGAAAGATACGATCCATGGGATTTTCGAATACCTCGCCCAAAACTACACCGATATGCAGATTTCCACTAAGTCGGTCGCCGATGTCTTCAAGATGTCGCCTGCGTACCTGTCTCGAATTTACAGACAAGGGCGGGGTCATTCCCTGATGGATGAAGTTAATGCGTTGAGGATTCAAAAGGCTAAAGAGTATCTTGCCGATCCCAACGGCCTGATAAAGGACATCCCTCGGAAGATTGGTCTTGAGAATTCACAATACTTTTTCCTGCTGTTCAAGAAAACGACGGGGAAGACGCCCAAAGCATATCAGAATGACCTGATAATACTCAGAAAGAGAGAGACTTCGAAACAACGCGGATAGGTCTGATGTTTTGGTCGATTGCCGATGGGGTTTCTTTTTTGTATCTTTAAAATGTAAGAATCATCACACAAAGACGCAGGAAATCCTATGAACTACGAAAAATTCACGTTAAAGGCCCAGGAGGCTGTCAGGGCGGCATCCGCGCTCGCCCAGACCCGGGACAATCCCAGTGTCGAAAACGAACATATCCTGCTCGCCCTCTTGCAGCAGGAGGAGGGGGTGGTCCCCGCGCTTCTGGACCGTATCGGCGGCGACAAGGCTTCGCTGGTCACGGCAGCCGAGTCCCTGGTGGCAAAGCTTCCAAAATCCTACGGAGCCGCGGCTCAGCTCTACCTTTCGAACAGCGCCTCCAAGGCTCTCGCCAAGGCTGAATCGGAGGCCGCGGCGCTCAAGGATGACTTTGTCGCCTCGGAGCATCTGCTTCTGGGAATCCTGGCGGTGGAAGGCCCGGCCTCCTCCCTGCTCAAAGCTCAGGGAGTCAATAAGGATAGGGTTCTTTCAGCCCTGGTCTCGGTACGGGGCTCCCGCAGGGCGAGCGATCAGGAGGCCGAGGAAAAATACCGGATTTTGGAGCGCTATACCCGGGACCTCACCGCCTTGGCAAGGGCGGATAAACTCGACCCTGTGATAGGCAGGGACGAGGAGATCAGGCGCGTCATGCAGGTTCTTTCCCGTAGAACCAAAAACAACCCGGTGATCATCGGAGAACCGGGGGTGGGCAAGACGGCTATCGTGGAAGGACTCGCCAAACGAATAGTATCGGGCGACGTTCCAGAAGGTCTCAAGCGCAAAAAGCTCTTAGCCCTGGACCTGGGTTCATTGGTAGCGGGGGCGAAATTCAGGGGTGAGTTCGAGGAGAGACTCAAGGCCGTTATCGAGGAGATACAGAAGTCCGACGGGCAGATCATTCTCTTCATCGACGAGCTCCACACGCTGGTGGGCGCCGGCGCCGCCGAGGGCGCCATGGACGCCTCGAACCTTCTCAAGCCCGCCCTCGCCAGGGGCGAGCTCAGGGCCATCGGCGCCACGACGCTGGACGAGTACCGCAAGCACATAGAGAAAGACGCCGCCCTGGAGCGGCGCTTCCAGCCCGTATACTGCGCCGCCCCCTCGGTGGAATCCACCATCGCCATCCTGCGGGGCCTCAAAGACCGCTACGAGCTTCACCACGGGGTCAGGATCCGCGACGACGCCCTCGTCGCGGCGGCGACGCTCTCGGACCGCTACATCACGAGCAGGTTTCTCCCCGACAAGGCCATCGATCTGGTGGACGAGGCTGCCAGCCGCCTGAAGATGGAGATCGAGAGCCAGCCCACGGAACTCGATGTGATCGAGCGCAAGCTAATCCAGCTCACCATGGAGATACAGGCTCTCAAAAAGGAAAGCGACGCTTCCAGCCTGGAGCGGCTGGCCAGGCTCGAGGAAGAAGCGGCGGAACTCAGGGATAGCCGGGACGCCATGCGGCTTCGCTGGGACAAGGAAAAGAAAAAGATAGAGGATATACGCGGCCTCAAGCAAAGCGTGGAAGACCTCAAGCTGGAGTCGGAGCGATATCTCAGGGAAGGGAACCTGGCCGCGGCCTCGGAGATAAAATACGGAAGGCTGCTGGAGGCCCAAAAACGCCTGGACGAGCTTTCCGCCGAAATGAAGTCCGAGAGGAGCGAATCCAGGCTTCTGCGGGAGGAGGTCTCCGAAGAGGACATCGCCCGGGTGGTCTCGGCGTGGACCGGCATACCGGTTTCCAAGATGCTCTCCAGCGAATCGAAAAAATATGTGGATTTGGAGGCTCAGCTCGCCAGGCGGGTTATCGGCCAGGACAAGGCTCTCTCCGCTGTGGCCGACGCGATACGACGAAACAGGGCAGGACTTTCGGACCCCCGAAGGCCCCTGGGCTCCTTTCTCTTCCTGGGACCTACCGGAGTGGGAAAGACGGAGCTGGCGAAGGCCCTGGCCGAATTTCTCTTCAACGACGAAAGATCCCTTACCCGCATCGACATGAGCGAGTATATGGAAAAGCACGCCGTATCCAGGCTTATCGGGGCTCCGCCGGGCTACGTGGGCTACGAGGAGGGCGGACAGCTCACCGAAGCGGTGCGAAGGAGGCCTTACTCGGTAATCCTTTTCGACGAGGTGGAAAAGGCCCATCCCGAGGTTTTCAACGTGCTTTTGCAAACCCTGGACGACGGCAGGCTCACCGACGGGCAGGGGAGGGTGGTGGACTTCAGGAACGCCATCATCATAATGACCAGCAACATCGGCTCGGAACTCATTCTGGAAGCCGAGAGCATGGAAGCGGTGAGAAAAGAGATCGATACGCTTCTCAAGCTGCACTTCAAGCCGGAGTTCCTCAACAGGATCGACGAGATCGTTCTCTTCGAAAGGCTTTCGGAAACGATGATCAGCGCCATCGCGGATCTGCGGCTGGAGGAATTGGCGGCAAGGCTCAAGGAAAGGGACATAAGCATCGAGCTGCTTCCCGAGGCCAAGGCCTTCATCGCCTCCGAGGGATATGACAAGCGCTTCGGCGCCAGGCCGCTCAAGCGGGCAATCCAGTCTCTCCTGGAAAATCCTCTCTCCAAATCGATTCTCTCCGGCGAGCTGGCGGAAGGGGACAGGGTGAGGGTCGGCAGGGAAGGAGAAGCGCTTTCCTTCCTGGTGCAGCATGACGATCAACGATAAAAACCTCGCCGAAGGGGAGGGGAGCGGGCATCCGGCCGTATCGGCCCCGTCCTCCCCCCTTACGGATACCCATGCGCACCTGGGTCATATAGAACAACGGTTGGGACCCGAGGGGCTGGAAAATCTTTTGGAGACCTATCGAGCCGCCTGGGCGGCGGCGAAGTCCGAAAAGACCCCGACGGCTCGGCTTCCTTTTATCGTGGACATAGGAACCAGGCCCGGGGACCTGTTGCCGAGGCTAGATCGTTTTGGCAGCCTTCCGTATCTTCGGTTCAGCGCGGGTCTCTGGCCAGGACGGGAGGTTTTCGCCGACCCTAAGGCTTGCCTCGAACAGCTGGCGGCGGACCTGCGCCACGATTCATGCTGCGCCCTGGGCGAGTGCGGCCTGGATTATTTTCACATGGAGGCCGAAAGAGAACGGCAGCTCGCCCTTTTCGAAGCCCAGGCCGCGCTCGCCCAGGCAAGGAACCTGCCCCTCATCGTCCACTCGAGGGATGCGTTCCAGGACAGTCTGGGGGTGGTCTCGACCCTGGGTGGCAGGATCCCGGTGATACTCCACTGCTTCAGTTACGGCCCCAGGGAGGCGGAGGCCTTTCTGGCCGCAGGTTGCCTTCTGTCCTTCGCCGGGAATCTGACTTACCGCAGGGCGGAACCCTTATCGGAGGCCCTCAGGGTCGCGGCAAAAGGAAAGGCGTTTCTTGTTGAAACCGACTCTCCCTATATGAATCCCATGCCCGGAAGAGGGAAAGCCTCTACGCCCCTGGATATAGGAAGGACTTACGCCTATGCCGCTTCGGCGCTGGGACAGGAACTTTCGGAGCTTGTGAAGGCAGTGCAGGAAAGAAGCGTTAAAATATTCCGTCCCGGAATAGAAGGCGCAGGGGGACAAGGCTGATTCTGTTTTCTCCGGCGCCGCTCCTTTGAGCATCAGCCGTCGTTCCTTCCTTCCCGGCGGTGACAGTCGTTCCTCCATTCGCTTTGGCAGGGTTCGCCTCTTCAGCCCCCGTGTCAGCGCTTTCCCTTTCGATTTTCCGGGCCAGCGCGAAGGCTCGTTTGCCCATTTCTTTTTCGTCAGCCTCGATTCTCCAGGCGAAGAGCCTTCGGTCTGCCCGATCTTCGCCCCAGGAACCGCAGTCCGCCATGAAAAGCGGCTCGGACAGCTTGTCCCGTCCCGGTGAGCCACCGCTCCCTCGTGCCGCCTCCCCGGCGGCGAAGGCATCGTCGATTCCGAGGACGATGATTGCCGGGCGGCCGGGATTTGGAGGATCCAGGGAAGAGGTGAAGATTTGGTCGAAGGCCCCCCGGGTATCCGTGGAGGATTCGGTACCGGGAAGCACCTCGACTTTGAGCGACGCCTCGCCGACGATGTCTCCGAAGCTCCGGGCGAAAGCCTCCAGCGCTTCTTTTCCGCGGAGCATGTTTTCTTGGAATATGACAAGGCAGAAAGGCTCTTGTCCATCGGAAGCGGAGGTTTTCTTTTTGATGACAAGTTCCGCGGCCTTCCTGCCTAGCTCGGCATAGGCGGCGCAATAGTCATACTCGACGCTCCAGCAATCTACGCCCTGCCCGGCCAAAAAGCGGCCGAAGGGAACGACGAGCCGGGGGAAGGGGGGCTGGGGATCGGTTTCGATCGAAGCCCTGCCTTGGAGAGCTCCTGCCTTTTCTGGGTCGGAGGAATCGGAAAAAGCCAGGGCCGGAAGAGCCTGGATAAGTCGCGCGGCCGCCAGGGGACTGGCGATCAGCACCCTGGGCGCCGAGCCCCCGGCCCGCCAGTCCAAAAGCGCTTTCTCCGAGTAGGCTGGGAGGCTGGCTACTCCGACGTAGCCGGCGCCTTTTTCGTCAAAGGAGGCACTGTCCCGATTCTGGGGCGTTTTTTGCCGGGCCAGCAAGCCCGGTTGTCTGGTCAGAAAGGCGGCCGTCCCGGGGAAAAGCCTGGCGAATGCCTCATCGATAAACGCGACCGTTCCGGCAGGCTCTTTCCGCGGACCGCAGCTCAAGAGAGCGACGGCGAGGCCGATGCCGAGAGCGAGCGTCAAAGTATGTATGAAAATGTTCCGGCGCCCCATCCGTATCCTTCCTCGCGGAGTCTCGCCTGCTTGACTGCCGGCTCGCACGCCCATAAGATTAACAGGAAAATCATATCGAGAGAAGCTTTCCGGAGGAATCATGACAAGTTACAAGGATCTAGGGCTTTCGAACACCGTCGATCTTTTCGCCAAGGCCGTAGCCGGCGGCTATGCCTTGCCCGCCTATAATTTCAACAACATGGAGCAGATGCAGGCGATCATCCAGGCTTGCGTGGAGACCAGGAGCCCGGTTATCCTCCAGGTTTCCTCGGGGGCGCGCAAATACGCCAATTCCACCCTCCTTCGCAATATGGCCAAGGGAGCGGTGGAATACGCCAAGGAACTGGGCTACCCCATTCCCATAGTCCTCCACCTGGATCACGGGGACAGCTACGAACTCTGCGTGGATTGTATCGAAAACGGTTTTTCCTCGGTGATGATCGATGGTTCCCATTTGCCCTACGACGAGAATGTGGCCCTCACCAGGAAGGTTTGCGACTATGCCCACTCCCGCAAGGACTATGTGTCCGTGGAGGGAGAGCTGGGAGTCCTGGCGGGCGTGGAAGACGACGTATCCGCCGAGCACAGCCATTACACCAGGCCCGAGGAGGTGGAGGACTTCGTCAAGAAGACCGGCGTGGACTCCCTGGCCATATCCATCGGCACCAGTCACGGCAGGGCCAAGTTCAAACCGGAACAGTGCACCCGGAACGCCGAGGGTGTCCTCATACCGCCTCCCCTGCGCTTCGATATCCTTGGGGAGATCGAGCGCCGAATACCGGGTTTCCCCATCGTCCTCCACGGCTCTTCTTCCGTGCCCATGGAGTACGTGCGCATGATCGAGCAATTCGGCGGAAGGCTGAAGGATTCGGTGGGCATTCCCGAGGAGCAGCTTCGCAGGGCCGCCCGCAGCGCCGTCTGCAAGATCAACATCGATTCGGACGGCAGGCTGGCCATGACCGCCCTCATCCGCAAGACCCTGGCCGAGAAGCCCGAGGAATTCGATCCCCGCAAGTATCTGGGGCCTGCCCGGGACGAGCTTAAAAAGCTCTATATGCACAAGAATGTGGAAGTCCTCGGTTCGGCCGGCAAGGCCTGAGCTGTCTGGCGGGGCCTTTGAGACGACTGATAGCGAACTTTTAACGATTGAAGAGCATATTTTTTGCGGTTTCCGCAATTTTGACGGGCCGAAGCGCTTCTCCAGCTATTTACCCGTTTTGTAATTATATGGTAATATACGCGCCGGTCTTGGGGGCTCCGATCAACCGCGGAAGCTTTTAGGATCGGCGGATCCAGGTTCCGAGCCCCGTTACGGAACATGGGTTCATTATAGGAGGTCAGTTGGCAGACAAGGACTTGCGGATCAACGAGCAGATCCGCGTGCGCGAAGTAAGGCTTATCGACGACAAGGGCGAACAGCGCGGCATCATTCCGACCCTGGAAGCGATCAAGATCGCCCGGGAGGTCGGACTCGATCTCGTCGAGGTGGCTCCCCAGTCGGTACCCCCCGTATGCAAGCTTCTGAACTACGGTAAATTCAAGTTCGAGCAGGAAAAGAAGATCAAGGACGCCAAGAAGCATACGAAGGCGACGGAGCTCAAGGAAATCCGAATGCAGCCCAAGATCGCCGGCCATGACCTCGATTTCAAATCCGAACACATCAGGTCTTTCCTGGAACAGGGCAACAAGGTCAAAGTGACCATACGATTCCGGGGCAGGGAACTGGCGCATACGGAAATAGGCGAGGAGATTCTGAAAAAGATCCTTGGCAAGCTGGAAGGCTATTACGTCGTGGAGCGGCTGCCCCTCATGGAGGGACGCTTCATGTCCATGGTGCTACAGCCCAAGGCTGCGATTATAAAGAAACAGGCGGCGGCGCCGGCTCCCGAGACCGCCGCCGTTCCATGAAACGACGAGAAGGATGGTAGATCATGCCTAAGATGAAGACGAAGAAAGCCGCCAGCAAGCGCTTCAGCCTCACCGCCAGCGGCAAGGTAAAATACAAGAAGATGAACCTTCGCCATATCCTTACCAAGAAAACGACCAAGCGAAAGAGAAATCTGAGAAAGGCGGGCTTCGTGGACGCCGGCCCCGTGTACCAGATCAAGAAGAAGCTTCTGCCCAACGGCTAAACTGGGCTCAATAGGAGAATAAGAATGTCAAGAGCAGTAGACGGCACCAGGCGGAAGGATCACCGCAAGAAAATACTCAAGCTGGCGAAGGGTTATTGGGGCCGACGCCACTCCAACTATAAGGTAGCCAAGGACGCCGTGGCCAAGGCTCTCTCCGACGCCTACAAGGATAGGAGGGACAAGAAGGGCGTATTCAGAACTCTCTGGATCGCCCGTATCAACGCGGCTTGCAGGACCCAGGATATCAGCTACAGCCGCTTTGTCGAAGGAATGACCAAGGCCGGCATCGCCGTTAACCGCAAGGTCCTCGCCGATCTCGCGATCAGCGACCCCGCGGCCTTTACCGCTGTCGTCGAAAAGGCGAAAGCGGCCCTCCAGGCCTAAGTCCATGGTAAGCCTCGAGCAGATTCGCGCCCTCGAGGCGCGGGTTGAAAAAGCGGTTCTTCTCATCGAAAAACTCAGAAAAGAGAACGCCGAACTCGAGCAGCGACTTGTGGAAGCCGCGGGCGGCGAAGAACGGCTGCGCGAGGTGGAGCAGAAATACAGCGCCGCCGAACTTAAGGCCGCGGAGGCCGAGGAGAGGGCGGCGGCCCTGGATAAAAAGGTCCAGGCCGCCGAGGCGGAAAATGCCGCTTTGCGCGAGCGGACTGCGCAGGCGGAACAGAAGGCCGCCGAGTTCGAAACCAAGGCGGAACAACTCAGGCACGAGCAGAGCAGAATCGAAGAAGGGCTCTCCCATGCCTTGGATAAGCTGGATGCCTTCGAAGATCTCGTGATGGGGATTTCCCTTTCCGAGGCCGCTGGTAACGAAGGCTCGCAGCCCGGGGACGAAGAGGTGGAGGCGGTCGAATTGTCCCCGTCGACCCTTAAGTCCCAGGAAGAACCCTTTCGGAATCCCCGACCATCCGATATGGGCGGACGGGTCGATATCCCCGGATCGGGAACTATCCGTCATGATGAAAGGGCGGGGGACAATGGGGATGGAGCCGAGCATGAGCTCGATATCTTCTGATGCTTCCTCTCGGGGGCAGAGCGCCAAGGCGCCCACCCATGTGATACCCATAGAGATTTTGGGTGTTTCCTTCACCATCAAGACCGATGAAGAGCCGGATTATATTCGCGGTCTGGTGGAGGAACTGAAAAACAGGCTTTCCACGGTATCCAACCAGATGAGGATCGTGGATCCGCTCAAGCTATCCCTGGTTACGGCCTTGCTGAGCCTCGACGAGCTGCATAGGGACAAGGATCGAAAAGGGGCTCTGTCCAGGGAGTACGAGGCTTCCAGCCTTTTGGACGACCTGGACAGGCGGCTTGGGGAACTGGGCCTTTAGGACCAGGAGCAGAGAGAAGAGAGGAGTCGATAGGATGATCATTCCGTTACATGAATTGATAAATTATAACGCAAATTCCTACGAGCTGGCGGTGGCCATAAACCGGCGGGCCTTCCAGTTGGCTGTGCTCAAAACTCCCGAGGTGGAGAAAAACAACGGCAAGGTGGTCTCGCTTTCGACCTCCCAGCTTTTTGAAAAGCAGGTGGAATATCGATTCGTATCCAGTTAAGCTAGTCATCCTCACCGGCCCGACCGCTTCGGGCAAGACGGAGCTTCTCGACGAATTATTCGGCCGGGGAGCTCCTGATTTTTTTTCTTTTCCCCAGGCCCCCGCCCGACCGGGCTATCATTCAGCCCTGGTGATCAGCGCCGATTCAATGCAGGCCTATAAGGGCATGGATATAGGCACTGCCAAGCCCGGTTTGGAGCTGCGCGCCAGGCTCCCCCATGAACTTATCGATATCAAGGAACCGGATGAGCAGTATACCGCCGGAGAGTTCGTCGCCAGGGCGGAGGCGCTCTGCGCTAAGCTGAGTTCCGGGGGGAAGCTTCCCCTGATATCGGGAGGAACCGGTTTTTATCTGCGCAATTTCGTCTGTGGAGTTCCCCCGGCTCCTCCCGCGGATGCCCGCCTACGGGCCGAAGTGGCCGCCGACCTACAAACCCTGGGGCCTCAAGCCTTGTGGGATGAACTGCTCGAGGCCGACCCCGACAGCGCGAATCGCATTCATCAGCGGGACATCTATCGCCTGACCAGGGCGGTGGAGATCTTAAGATCCTCCGGCAAGGCTCCCTCCAGCTTCGCCCCATCCTCCCTCCCCAGGCGGGGATACGAATTTCTGATAATCGGCGTGGAACGTCCGCGACAGGAGCTCAAGGAACGTATCGCCCTGAGGGTTCGGGCGATGATCGATGCCGGACTCGCCGCCGAGGTCGATGCGCTTCGCAGCCGCGGCTATACGGCCGCCTGCCCTGGATTGAGGGCGATAGGCTACAGGGAATTTTTCGAAATGGAAGGCTCGAGCCTCCGGGAAATCGCCGATGCGATTTCGCTTCACAGCCTCCAGTACGCAAAGCGGCAGATGACCTTCTTGCGGGCTTTGCCCGGCATAATCTGGATAAAACCGGAGGCGGAAAAACTGGGAACGCTGGTGCGAAACTTCCTGAACGACACGCTTCCCCAAAAGTGAGTCATCCTGAAGAAACGTCGTGACAAGCCGGTGGGCGATTGTTACTAAAAGACGGATAGGCTATACTCCGCCGCGATGGACAGCAGTATTATCATCTCGGGTCTTCTGGCCCTTCTTCCGATATCCGAACTCAGAGGCGCCATACCTTACGCCGTATTGAATGGAATCGACCTCATTCCCGCCGCCCTCCTGGGCACGGGAATCAACGCCTTGGTGCCTTTTCTCGCCTATCTTTTTCTGTCCACGGTTCACAAACTCCTGTACAAGCTCGGTTTTTACCGAAACTTCTTCGACCGTTTTGTGGAAAAAGCCAGGGCGAAGGTCCACGACAAGGTTGAGCGTTACGGGTACTGGGGGCTTTTGATCTTTGTGGCCATCCCGCTTCCGGTTACCGGGGCCTGGACGGGAACCCTGGGCGCCTGGGTCCTGGGCATGGATAAGAGAAAAGCGAGTCTCGCCATCCTGGGCGGCGTGCTGGCCGCCGGCATCATCGTAAGCGTTCTAGTGGCCCTCCTGGGCGCCGGCGCCGAGATTATCTTCTTGAAATCCTTTTAAACCCGGGCGTCGGAGGGCGATGGGTCCCGGGCGCCTGAAGTAGACAGGGCCGCGTCTCTCCAGATTTTGAGATTTATCCACGTCAATTCATGCTTGTTGTGCCAGAGATGCAGCACCTTGGAACCGGGAATCCGGGCAAAAAGCTCCGTCGTCTCCCTGTCGAAGCGAGGGCCTTGCATTTTTATCGTGCAGATATAGTTTTTCGCCAGATCGGACTCCAGCCAGAGCAAAATCCATTCATACAGGGCCCTGGGATAACAGATGACATCGGAGCAAAGCCAGTCCACCGCCCCGCACTCGGCCGGCTGTAGGGTAAATGCATCGTGCCGAAGGTATTCGACGCCGGGCATGTTCAGTACCGACGGGTTCAGGGCCGCCCTATCCACCGCGAGCACCCTGGCCCCCAGCTTCGCGAGCGCCCAGGTCCAGCCTCCTGGGCTGGCTCCGGCGTCCAGGCAGAAGTTTCCGGGGGCGGGCAGTGTTTTAGCCAGTAGAAGCGCCTCCCAGAGCTTTCTATAAGCCCGGGAGGGAGGACCCAGCCTGTCTTCCTCAAAGGAAAACTCCCCATTGGGGAAGGGACTGGAACAGAGCGCCGAGCCCAATAGAAGGTTTTCTCCCAGCAGAGTAAAGCCCCCCATGGGGCTTTCGGGCAGGGTGAAGGGAAAGGGCTTGGCCTTGAGGGGGAGGGGAGGGAGCGCCTGGGCGATAAGAGCCGTCCTCCGCCGCAGAATTGTCGGATACGCCGCCCAATTTCTTTGTATCGCCCTCAGGCCCTTAGCCGCCTTGGAGATGGAATCGAATTCCAGCAAAAAGGGCCTGAGCCAGACAGTACGGGTCCAATAGGCCTGTGGCGGCTTCGATATCCCGGCCTTTTCGCCGGGCGGGGGCCCCTCTTTCCAGCAGCTGACCAGCTCTCCATCCAGCCGGTTGTGGTTCGGCAGCTCGTCCAAAAGATGGTGCAAAAACCCCCTGGCCGCCAGAAACGCCGCCCCATGGAGAAAACGCATGTCTGACCATAGCAGAAAGGAGCTTCCTTTTGCCAGTGCCCGGCGCTACTCTAGGAACGAGACCTAATTTCCCAGCCTCGAGGTAGACTATGAGCAAGATCCACAAAGCCCTCTCGGAAGGCTTCGACCAGATAATCCGCGATCCGGTCTGGAGCGACATCGCCTTCGACGAGGCGCTTTTCTCCCTCGGCCGACATCCGGCTTTCGGCCTCCTGGACGGCGTACGACAATTAGGGCCCGTAGCCCTGGTCTATCCGGGAGCCACTCATAGCCGTAGGGCGCACAGCCTGGGCGTATACCACATAGCACGACGGTTCGTCCTGGCGCTGGCCGAGCGGGGAAGGCTCGATTTCGCATCTTTCGAAGGGGTCAGGGCTTTTCTCGTCGCCGCCCTCTGTCACGATCTGGGGCATTTCCCCTATGCCCATTCGCTCAAGGATCTCCCCCTGGCCTCTCACGAGGCGATAGCCGGAGAGTTGCTGCTGGAAGGTTCCCTTCGGCGGGCGATCGAAGACTGCGGCGCCGATCCCGAACAGGTGGCGGCGATCATAGACTGGGACAGGCGGGGCTCCGAAGACGGGGAAACCCTCCTATACCGGCGTATTCTTTCCGGGGTTCTGGATCCCGATAAGATAGACTACCTCACCAGGGACGCCTATTTCTGCGGAGTACCCTATGGCATCCAGGACGCGGATTTTATCCTTCGACGCATCGATATCTCGAATGGCAAGCTTAGCATCGACTCCGGGGGCGCGATGAGCGTCGAAGCGATACTCTTTTCCAAGTATCAGATGTACAGGGCGGTGTATTGGCATCCATCTGTTCGATGCGCCACCGCCATGGTCAAAAAGTCTATTTTCGGCGCCCTGAACGGAAATATTCTCCAACCCGAACAGCTTTATGGCCTGGACGACGCCGCTTTCAGACGGCTGTTGGAAGCCGGACCGAGGGAGCTTTTCCGGCCCGCCCTGGAGGCACTTGAGGGGAGGCTGTATAGGCTTGTGGCGGATATTCCCTTCGATCCAACTTCGGGGCTTCATGCCGATTTGAACGATCTTGAAAAACGCCTGGATGCCGAAGCCACACTGGCCATGGCCGCCGATCTGGGGGAATCGGAGGTGCTCATCGACATACCTGAGCCGATAGGATTCGAAACCGATCTGGAGGTGGAAACGGGGGGCGATCTTCTTCCCTTCTCCCGCGGCTCGGCCCTTTTCGGTGAGGAGAGCGCTGCGCGCCTCGTGGCAAGCCTTCGGCGAATAAGAATTTTCGTGCACCCGAGGGCTAAAGGCGACGCTCTGGCCGGACTGGCTGCGGAACTCCTTACCTGAACGGCGAAAACCCGACAGCGCGAAGTCTGGAAATCGGGGATCTGAAAACCTGAAAACCTGAAAACCTGAAAATACACAGTCTCGCCCCTTCCTCCCTTCCCGGCTTGAAAACTTCCGCCGGGCCTGGGTATTCGGCATATTCAATTCTTTTCTCCACATGATTTTTACCTCCCTGATGCGGTATTTCGGAAGAAAAAACTAAAATTCGCTTTTTATCTATACATTCGTATAGCGGTACTGCGAAAAAATATTATTTCTGTCGATTCTTCTCCGCCCTACTTCGTTGACAGTCCCATTTTAAGGGGTAGAATAGGCATTAAGTGGTAAATTGTGGGAAATAGTAGGAAATAGTGGCATGAACCTGTTGACCGGCGAGTTCAGGAATACCCTGGACGAAAAAGGCAGATTATCCCTCCCCGCTCGAATGAGGAGCGAACTGCCGGGTCTTGCCCTGGTGCTCACCCAGGGAATCGATAAGTGCCTCTGGGTATTCCCGCCCCTGCAGTGGCAGGAGTTCTCGCAAAAACTCATGGCCAGCACCAGCCTTTTCCAGGCCCGTTCGAGGCTCGTCCAGCGAAGAATATTGGCCCCGGCCCAGGAAGTCGAGATCGATCGCTTGGGCAGAATTTCGGTTCCCCAGAGCCTGAGAGAGTGGGCCGGGCTTTCGAGGGAATGTGTCATTCTTGGAATTTCCAAATACATCGAAATCTGGAACGCCGAGGAATACAAAAAATATCTGGATGAGAATCAGGGCGAGTTTATGAATGCCGCCGAGGAGTTGGGAGGCCTGACGCTCTAGGCGTCGGGAAGCCTATGGAAGAGCTGAAGCGAGATTCTGAAACGAAAATCGAAGCGGTTATTCATAAACCGGTGATGCTGGGCGAAGTGCTCTCCCTTTTCGGCGAGGTAAAGAAGCCCTCACCCCTGGTCCTCGACTGTACCTTGGGCGCGGGCGGCCATGCCCAGGCTATTCTTGGGACATCCCCGGCCGTTTCGTACATCGGCATCGATGCGGATCCCGAGGCGATTCAGCGCTCGGCTCGCAGGCTTTCGGCCTTTTCCGACAGACTCAGCCTGAGGGAAGGTTTTTTCGACGAGGTATTGGCGGATTTTTCGGCCGCCATGACCGAAGCCGCGACTGGCGCTGTGACCGCCGGCCCGGCTTTCGTTCCGGCCGCCGCGACCTCTGCTTCCAAGGGCTTTCGCAGGCCCGACTTTGTCCTTTTCGATTTGGGGCTTTCCAGTCATCAGTATCTGGGTTCGGGCAGGGGCTTCAGTTTTTCCTCCGAAGAGAGCTTGGATATGAGGCTTTCCCCCCGCCTGGAGGATTCCGCGGCCGATATTGTCAACCGGCTTCCCGAAGATAAGTTGGCTGACCTGATTTATACATACGGTGAGGAACGCTATTCCCGGCGGATCGCCAGGGCGATCGGCGAAGCCAGGAGAAATGCCCCGATACGAAGCTCGGCGTTTCTCGCTTCGGTGATCGCCAAGGCCGTTCCCGCCCCCTATCGCCACGGGAGGATCCACCCCGCCACCAGAAGCTTTCAAGCCATCAGGATCGCGGTCAACCGAGAGCTGGAACGGGAAGAGCGGGCTTTGCCTCTTGCCGCCGATCTTCTGGCGCCGGGGGGAGTCCTCGTCGTAATAGCCTTCCATTCGCTGGAAGATCGGATATCCAAGCGTTTTTGCCGGGAGTACGGAAAAAACAGGGGCTTCGAGGAACTCTGCCGTTCGCCCCTGGTTCCCAGCCAGGAAGAGTGCGCCGCCAATCCCGCCGCCCGATCCGCCAAGCTGCGGGCCTTGAGGGCGCCGCTATGAACACGAAGGTGGGAAGATTCTGGTTGTTGATGATCTGCGCCTGTCTCGTGGCATTGGTCATGGCCTGGCAGTCCAGCCGTTTTGCCGACCTGGCCGCCAGGGCGGATAGCCTGGAGCGGGAGCAGGCGGCCTGGATGGCGGAAAACCGCCGCATCGAAGCGGAAATCGCCGGGCTCTCCAGCCGGGAGCGCATCGAAGCCCAGGCCCGGCGCCTGGGGCTTAAAAAGGCTCAGCCCGAAGACATCCTCCGGGTGATTTTGCTTCCCTCGGGAAAGGGGAAGGCCGAAAATGACTGAGCCGAAACGAATTCTTTTCAGCGCTGGGGAAGCTGCGGGTGTTATCGGCGCCGCATGCAGGGGAAACCTCGAAGCGCCTATTCGCGCAGTGGTCGTTGACTCGCGCAAGGCTGATTCCGACTCCCTCTTCGTGGCTCTCCCGGGCGAAAGGGCGGATGGGCACGATTTCATGGAAGACGCTTTGGGCCGGGGCGCGAAAGTGGTCCTGGCCGCGGTGGCGCAGAAAGAAAAGGCCTTGAGGGCTTTCGCCTCTTCCGCCGTTCCGGATGCCTGCCTCATTCTCGCCGATTCCCCCCTGCGGGGTCTCCAGGCCTTGGCGAGGGAGCATAGGCGACGGCTCAAGGGCCTTGTCCGCATCGGTGTGACCGGTTCCTCGGGCAAGACCACCACGAAAGAATGCATCGCCGCGGCCCTCAGGCCCTCTTATCCCTCCGGCGCCGTCGCGATGAACAAAGGCAATCTCAATTCCGACATTGGTCTTTCCCTGTCGATGTTCGACCTCGACGAAACCCATGTCCTCGGCGTGTTTGAAATGGGGATGAATCGCCGGGGCGAGATGAAGGAACTGGCGGCCATCTACGAACCGGACATTGTGGTGGTGACGAACATCGGCAGCGCCCATATCGGGATGATCGGTTCCCGGGAAGGCATAGCGGCGGAGAAGAAAATGGTTTTTTCCCGCTTTGACGGCGGTCAAACAGCCTTCGTCTGGGACGAGGATCCTTTTAAGGACTTTCTTGCCCGGGGAGTACCCGGACGCTTTGTCGAATTCGGAACGAAGAGCGGCAAAGATTTTGAAGGGGCCGAAAGCCTGGGGCTCCGGGGCTGGGCGATCCGCTGGAAGGCCCGACGTTTCGTGTTTCCGCTCCCCGGCCGCCACAACTTGCTGAACGGCCTGGCGGCCTTGGCGCTGGCGGCGGAACTCCACATGGATCCTTCGCTCACGGCGAAGGGTCTGTCTTCGGTGCGGCCGCTTTTCGGCCGCTCGGAGCTGCTGACGGGAAGGGTGGAGCTGCTCAAAGATTGCTACAACGCCAACCCCGACTCCATGGCCGCCGCCATCGACCTCTGCGATTCGGTCCAGACGAAGGGCCGGCGCCTCTACGTGCTCGGTTCCATGAGGGAGCTCGGAGCGGAAAGCCTGGCCTCCCACAAAGCCCTGGGACGAAAAGCCGCCGAGTCCAAGGCCGATGTCCTCTTCTTTTTCGGCGAAGAGGCCGAGGCGAGTTATGAAACCGCCAAACAGCTGCGCGCTCCGGCTGAAGAATCTTGTTTCCATACCACCGCGATGGACGAGCTCTATCGTTTGGTGACAACCCAGCTGCGCGACGGAGATCTGTTGCTGTTGAAGGCTTCCCGGGGGCTCGCCCTGGAGCTTCTGGCCGACAGACTGGTAGAGGCGGGTTTCGCCCAGGAGAGTGACAATGCTTCGTGAACTATTGCTCCCCTTAGTCAAATATTTTTCCCCCTTCAATATTTTCCGTTACCTGACCTTCCGTTCCGTCTACGCGGCGGTGAGCGCCCTTCTTCTCGTGTTTCTCCTGGGCCCCCTGGTCATCAAAAAACTCAAAATCCTCAAGTTCGGTCAATCGGTGCGCCTGGACGGGCCGGAAAGTCACCTTGTCAAGTCGGGCACCCCGACCATGGGCGGCGTTCTCATCGTCGTTTCCGTCGCCGTTTCGGTGATTCTCTGGCAGGACGTCCGCAATCCCCTCACCTGGATCGCCCTCTTCGCCCTCCTCGGTTTCGGCCTCATCGGCAGCGCCGACGACTGGCTGAAGATCAAGAAAAAGAATTCCGACGGTCTTTCCGCAGGCAAAAAGCTTGTTCTCCAGTTTCTCGTGTCCGGGGTCGTGGCGGTGGGACTTTACCTTACCGGCGGCGAGAACGCGACCAAGCTCTATATCCCGTTTTTCAAGAACCACATCCTCGACCTGGGCATCTTCTGGATTCCCCTGGCGATGATCTACGTCACAGCCTGGTCCAACGCGGTCAATATCACCGACGGCCTTGACGGCCTGGCCACCGGGCTTATCATCATGGCACTCCTGGCCTTTTCGATCCTCACCTACGTGAGCGGGCGAGCCGATTGGTCGGCCTATTTGCAGATTCCGTATATCCGCGGCGCCGGCGAGCTCACGGTGTTCAACCTGGCCCTCCTGGGAGCGTGCACGGGCTTTCTTTGGTTCAACTCCCATCCCGCCGAGGTCTTTATGGGCGACTCCGGCTCCCTCGCTCTGGGCGGCGTCCTGGCGGTCCTCTCCCTCATCGTTAAAAAGGAAGTGCTCCTCCTGCTCATCGGCGGAGTTTTCGTAATGGAGCTGGGTTCGGTGATGCTCCAGATCCTCTATTTCAAGGCGACCAAGGGGAAGCGCCTGTTCAAAATGGCCCCGCTCCACCATCACTTCGAACTGTCGGGTCTCAAGGAAACCAAGGTTGTCGTCCGGTTCTGGATACTGGGCGGCTTGTTCGCGTTGCTGGCGCTCTCGACGCTGAAGATTCAATAGCCATGGCCTTGCGAATACTGGACGGATCGACGGCTCAAAGGCGGGACGGCGAAGGCTCCCTGTCGGGCTTCTTGGGCTCCTTCTCCACCTTGGCCTTGATGGGTTTCGTCGCCATGTGGTCCGCTTCCTCCGGTTACGGAATACGGATGAATCAGGGGGCGAGTCACTTTGCCCTCCGTCAGGCCATCTTCTTCGTGCCGGCGATTATCGTCTTTTTCCTCAGCTCCAGGATTCCCCTGGAAAAACTGAGAACCCTCATTGGTCCTCTTACCCTGATTTCCCTCATTAGCCTTCTTCTCCCCTTCATCCCCGGCCTGGGGATCGAGATCAACGGCGCCAGACGCTGGATAAATCTCGGGATAACTAATTTTCAACCCTCCGAGCTTTGGAAGCCGGTCGTGCTCGTCTATACCGCCCATATCATGGCAAAAAAGGGCGAGCTTATCCGACGATCGGCCTGGGAGGCGGTGTTCCCCCTCCTGGTGCTGAGCTTCGGGACGGCGATCATTTATCTCCAGGACGATTTTTCCACCTCCATGCTCGCCCTCCTGGCGGGCATCTCCCTGTTCTGGATAGCGGGAGTGCCGCTTCGCTTTTTCCTGGGGGTCTTCATTCTCCTGGTGCCGGCGGCGATCCTCATGATCACCTCTTCGGAATACAGGCTCATCCGCGTTCTCGGCTATATCATCCCCGATTACGATCCCCACGGAATGAACTACCAGGTACAGAATTCCATCAGGGCGATAATGTCCGGCGAGTTTTGGGGCAAGGGGCTGGGCCTGGGAACGCGAAAGCTGGGCTCGATCCCGGAAGTCCAGTCCGATTTCGTCTTCGCCGCCTTCGCCGAAGAGACTGGGCTGCTGGGCGTGGCGGCCGTTTTCGCCGTTTGGACCTTTCTCGTCTACTCCGTCGTGCGCGAAGCGCGAAAAAAGGACGCCTTTCCCCAGTACCTCGCCCTGGGCATGCTAGCCCTGCTTTCCATCCAATTCCTGGTCAATATCGGCGTTGTCAGCGGATTCCTGCCCGCCACGGGGATCGCGCTTCCTTTCTTTTCGGCGGGAGGATCCTCCCTCATGTCCACTGCCTTGGCGGGAGGCGTCATATTCAACGCCCTGCGTACCAGGGGCTTCGAAGCCCTGGCGCCGGGGGAGGAAGAGCTGATTACCGGAGGAAACGATAATGAGTGAAACAAAACTCAGCCCCCGGCCGAGGATAGAACTGTTCCGCGAAGCCAAGGCGCTGGGGGCGGCCATGTCCGTCAAAGTGTCGCCGGCGGCCAAGCCTGCCCGGGAGAAAAGCGCCCCTCTCTTGGGATTGTCCTTCCTGGAACGCAGCACCGCCCGCCGCGAAACCGGCCTTCCGGGCACTTCCGGCGCGAGATCGGCGAAGCTCGATAAAAAGGCGGAAAGACCGGAATCCGGCGGGAAAGCGAAGCCCAAGGGTCTAGAGATGGCCCGGGCTTCCACCCTAGGGGGAAGCGGAAACCTCCTGTATCTCGCCAGGGCGAATCAGCAGGCGAGGCAGAAACCCAAAAAACTCTACGATCAGAACGCGGCAGCGTTAAGCAAGGGGATTTCGGCCAGGGAAAAAGCCGCGAAAAAAAGAGGCAAGAACGAGAATGTCAAGCTCGTTCTGGCTTTCGTGCTCATGATCGCCCTCGGCGCAGGGCTCTCCGCCGCGCTTCCCCAGGTCACCAAGGTGAAGGCCGTGGGCGTGGACGGCATGAAAAACGTACTTCAGAAGGAAATACTCGAGGCTTTATCGCTCAGCGAAGAGGTAAATCTCATCAACGCCGACATCCCGGCCATGAAGGCGAGGATCCTGGCCAATCCCAAGGTCGCTTCGGTGAATATAGGCCGGGCTTTCCCCGACAAGCTCATGATACGGCTCGAGGAACGCAGGGCGGTCGCCTGCGTTCTCGTCACCGAAGCGCTGGGAACCCGCTCGGTCGCCCTGGACAAGGAGGGGGTGGCCTTCGCCTATATGGATACCATTGCCTCTGCGGGAAGGCTTCCTGTACTTTCGGGCATACGCTTTGAACAATTCAGTCCCGGGCAGAGGCTGCCGGAATATCTGCGTCCCTTATTGAAGGATATCGCCGAATTATCCGAATTGAGCCCCTCCCCCTTGGAGGCGTTCTCGGAAATCCGCATAGAAAAAATATCCGAATCCGAGGCGGAGTTGCTCCTCTATCCCTCGGGAAAAAACGTCCCTGTCCGAATGCCGGCCAGGCTGACTCGTGCGAGCCTGGGATCGGCCTTATTGGTCCTGGATATCCTCGCCGGCAGGCAGGGCGCCGAAAAGATCGAAGAGATCGATTTCCGCACGGGTACCATCGTGTACAGAAACAAGGAGGCACAAGCTGGCTGATTCCTTTATCGTCGGTCTTGATATCGGGACAACCTCGACCCGGGCAGTGGTCGGGGATTTTAACGAAGAAGACCAACTCGAAATCATAGGCGTCGGCGTCGCTCCATCGACGGGCCTTCGCAGAGGGGTGGTGCTCAACATCGAGGCAACCCTTTCCTCGGTCAGCGCCGCCATCGAATCCGCGGAACTCATGTCGGGCCGGGAGATCCACTCCTGCGTCATGGGCGTCTCCGGCGCGAACGTCGAATGTCTCAATTCGAAAGGCGTCGTTGCCGTGGCCGGGAAGGGCAGGGAGATCACCACCGAGGATATCGCCCGGGTGCACGAGGCCGCCAAGGCTGTCTCCATTCCCATGGACAGGGAAATTCTCCATGTGATTCCCCAGGTTTATTCCGTGGATACCCAGAAGGGCGTCCGGGATCCCCTGCATATGATGGGCGTCCGCCTGGAGTCCGAGGTTCACATAGTCACCACATCGGTCACCACCAGTCAAAACATGGCAAAGTGCGTAAACCGGGCGGGGTACAGGCCCGAACGTCGCATCCTGGGTTGTCTTGCCGCTTCCCGGGCGGTGCTTTCCGACGACGAAAGAGATTTAGGATGTCTACTTTTAGATATAGGTGGCGGGACGACGGACCTGATGGTCTTCAAGGAAGGGGCTCCTTGGTATACCGCCGCCATACCGGCGGGGGGCATGCAGGTGACCAACGACATATCCATCATGCTCAGCGTGCTCATGGACTCGGCCGAGCGGCTGAAGCGCGAAGCTTCCTCCTGCTGGTTGGAGTCGGTTGATGCGGACGAGCTCATCGTGGTGCCGGGAATCGGGGGGCGGGAGCCCACGGAGATTCCCCGCCGCAAGCTCTGCGCCATCGTGCAGCCCCGGATGGAGGAGATATTCCTCATGGCCAAGGAAAAACTGGAAAAGGCCGGCTGGTTAAAGGAGATCAAAGCGGGCGTGGTGCTCACCGGAGGAGCTTCCCTGATGGCTGGGGCCAGCGAGCTTGCCCAATCCGTCTTCGGCATGCCGGTACATCTCGGTTTCCCTCCGGTTATCGGCGGCCTGGAGAGCGAGTACAGGAACCCCGGTTTCGCGACGGCGGTGGGTTTGGTCCTTCTGGAGGCCGATGCCCGAATTGCGGCCGACCCGTCGAGGGTGCAGCAGGCGTCGCGCAAGGACAAGAAAAACGCTTCCAGTCTGGGAAAGGTCCTCGGCTGGATCAAGGATAAGTTTATTTAATGTCCGCCTTAAGCGGGTCAAGAACCCCGGTTTCGGGCGAGGGAGGCTACTATGGCTATTGAAATAATCGACGACGAAGGCACTATCAATCCGACGGTCATCAAGGTAATCGGCGCCGGCGGCGGCGGTTCCAACGCGGTGAACAGGATGATCGCCACGGGCGTGAAAAGCGTCCAGTTCATCGCGGTCAATACGGATCTCCAGGATCTTGAGCGTTCGAAAGCGGAGATCAGGCTGGGTATCGGTACAAAGCTCACCAAGGGCCTGGGCGCCGGCGGAAAGCCGGAAGTGGGCGAAAAGGCCGCCATGGAGGACAGGGAGATCATCGAGCAGTCCCTGCGCGGCGCGGATATGGTCTTCGTCACCTCCGGCTTGGGGGGAGGGACCGGAACGGGTTCGGCGCCCATCATTGCCCAGACTGCCCGGGACCTGGGCGCCCTCACCGTGGCGGTGGTCACGAAACCCTTTAGCTTCGAAGGCAAGGTGGTGGGCAGGATCGCCGAGGAGGGCCTGGACAAGCTCAGACAGGCGGTGGACACGGTCATTGTCATCCCGAACCAAAACCTGCTTAAGGTTGTCGACAAAAAGACACCAATCAAGCAGGCCTTCCTCCTGGCCGACGACGTGCTCAGGCAGGGGGTCCAGGGGATTTCCGACCTCATCACCCTCGCCGGCGATATCAACATCGACTTTGCCGACGTGCGCACCGTCATGCAGGGTCAGGGCGACGCGATCATGGGGATCGGCGTCGGCTCGGGCGAGAGCAGGGCGGTGGAGGCGGCGAACAAGGCCGTCAACAATCCCTTGTTGGAGGACGCCAAGATAGAGGGCGCCCGCAATGTCCTGGTCAACGTCACCGGCGGCGAGGACTTCTCCCTGGTGGAGTATCAGGAAATCGTCGATTACATCACCGAAAAAGCCGACGAGGATGCCCATATCATCGCCGGTTTCGTCACCGATCCGAAGGTCGAGGACGAGGTCAGGGTAACGGTCATCGCGACGGGCTTCGGCTCCCAGCGACAGCAGAGCATGGGCGAGATGGCCCGCGCGGCCCTGAGAAACAGGCCGGAAATTCGCAAACCCGCCAGCGATTATGTATCGCCCAAGGACTTCGAACTCTTCGATCAGGAGGGGGCGGCCCAGGTCAAGGGATATAGCTTCGAAAACGCCGCCGAAGGCGACGAGCTCGACATACCCACGATTCTCCGGGAAAAGAAGTTCGGAACCGAAAGGCTGGGAGCGAGGCTTTGACGAACCTGGGAACCCGCTACAGGGCTCATTTGCTGCTGGTCAGAAAGCGCTCGGCCCTTACCGCCGAAAGCTATGTGCGGGAATTGGAAAACCTGGAGCGTTTCCTGGCCGAGCGGGGGAAAAACCCTCAAGGCGCCGACGGGGAGGATCTTTTGTCCTTCCTGGTCTTCAGACAGCGGCAGGGTCTGTCCAGGACGACCATGGCGAGACTCGTGGCGAGCCTCCATTCCCTGTACAAATTCATGAAAATGGAAGGTCTGCGCCGTGACGATCCGTCCCAGCTCATTCGCACTCCCCGGCAGGAACGGACCCTCCCCGAAGTCCTGAGGCCGGAAGAGGTGGACAAATTCCTGGCCAGCATAGATCTTTCGACGCCCAACGGGCTTAGGGACAGGGCTTTGTTCGAACTCATCTATTCCTGCGGTCTGCGGATTTCCGAGGCCGCTTCCTTGAGCTTCGACCGTTTGTATATGAAGGAAAAGCTTCTCCGGGTGGTGGGCAAGCGGAAAAAGGAAAGAATCATTCCCTTCGGCGACGATGCCCATTACTGGCTGAAACGCTATCTCGACGAGGGAAGGCCCTCGCTGGAGAAGAAAAGGAAAACCGCCCTCGTCTTCCTCAACCAGGAAGGGGAGGGAATATCGCGCAAGGGCATATGGAAACGTTTTGCGGGTATACGGAGCGTGGCTGGCGTATCGGCGAAAGTCCATACCTTCAGACACAGTTTCGCCACCCACCTGTTGGCCGGAGGGGCCGATCTGAGAACAGTGCAGGAACTTTTGGGGCACAGCGATATCTCCACCACCCAGATCTATACCCATATCGAAGAGGATGCCCTCCAGAACTATCACCGGGAATATTTTCCCCGGTCCTAACGTTTTAGGGACCCATAGAGGAGGTTTCGGAAGCATGAATCCCAGGACGAGGCGTTCACATTTACGGAGGATGAGAATGAAACAATGGAGCCATCCCCGTATTCTCGCGCTCTTCCAGGATTCCCGCCCCAATTCCGAGCCGAGGGCCTCCGGATCGGAAGCTTTGCAGGTCGCCCTGGCCATCGCGCGCATGGACTTCCTGCGGAGCCACGAAAAGCTCCTCTTGTCCCGGGATATCGGTACCGCGCAAGAACTTTCGCGCATGGGGCTTCCGGAGCTGGAGGGCATAATCCTGCGTTCCCTGAACAGGGGGGTCTGGAATCCGGCGGCCTTCCTGGAAAAGGCCAGGAGGGACGAGGATTTTCTCGCCCGCGCAGGCATCCTTTTCCTGAGCCTGGATGATCCTTGCTATCCCCCCCAGCTGAGGGAGACCTATAGGCCGCCCTTCGGCCTCTACGTGCGTGGAAGATTGCCGGACGCCGAGGCTCCCTGCGTGTCCCTCGTGGGGACCAGGGCGGCCACGGGAAGAGGACTAAAGGCCGCCTTCGGCCTGGCCGAAGGGCTTTCATCGAAGGGTATATCGGTGATTTCCGGATTGGCCTTGGGGATTGATTCCGCGGCGCATCGCGGCGGCCTGCGCGGGAGGGCCAAGACCCTGGCCGTACTGCCGGGCGGAATAGATTCGATCTATCCCGCCGCCAACCGCGGCCTGGCGGCCAGGATACTCGACGAAGGCGGCTGCCTGGTGGCGGAGAATCCTCCGGAGACGCAAATCCGGCGGTATCGCTTTCCCGAACGAAACAGAATCATCGCCGGGCTCGCCCGGTCCTGCGTGGTCGTCGAGGCGCCGGAGGGTTCGGGAGCCCTTATCACCGCCGAGCACTCCTTGAGCGAGGGGCGGGACGTCTTTGTGCACCGGGCCTGCCTCGGTGGAAGCAGGAACTCGGGCTGCGCCGCTCTGCTCGAACAGGGCGCGGTGGCGGTCGCGACGGCCGAGGACATTATCGCCGAATGGGCTTCCTGCGGAGACCGGAGCGGGAAAGCTTCGGCCAGGCGACAGGAAGAGGAGATGAAACAGCATGGATAAGACAACCAGGACCGCCAAGGCGGCCACAACCGCAAAATCCGCCAAGGCCGTCAAAAAGGTCAAGGCGACCGCATCGCGCAAGGGAAGCAAATCGGGAAAATCGGCCAAGTCCCCGGGGGCGAAGAATTTAGTGATCGTCGAATCCCCGGCCAAGGCCAAAACTATAGAGAAATACCTGGGCTCGAATTACAAGGTCCTGGCCTCCATGGGACACCTTATCGATCTTCCCAAATCCAGGATCGGCGTCGATGTGGAGCACGGCTTCGAACCTGAATACCTGACCATCCGGGGCCGGGCGGGGGTGCTCAAGGACCTGGTGGCGGAGGCTAAAAAATCCGAATCCGTCCTCCTTGCATCCGACCCCGACCGGGAAGGGGAGGCCATCGCCTACCTGATCGGAAAGCACCTGGAGGAAAAAATCCCCGGGCTTCCTGTCAAACGGGTAGCCTTCAACGAGATAACCCAGGCGGCGGTGAAGGACGCGGTCAAGGCGCCCAGGCCCCTCGATCTCTCCAAGGTGGATGCCCAGAAAGCCCGCCGCGTGCTGGACAGGCTCGTAGGCTACAATCTCTCGCCCCTGCTCTGGAAAAAGGTCAAAAACGGGCTCAGCGCCGGAAGGGTGCAATCCGCCGCCCTCAAGCTGATCTGCGACAGGGAAAAGGAAGTAGAATCCTTCATTCCCGAGGAGTTCTGGACCATCGAAGCCTCGCTCAAGGCTTCCCGCTCGGTCGTCAAGGCCGATCTGGTGCTCTATAAAGGTAAAAAGCCCCAGCTGGGGGACGAGGAAAAGGCGAAGCGAATAGTCTCCGCATTGGAAGGAAAACCCGCTTCCGTCATCGATAAGCGAAGCGCGGAACGACTCGTCCGACCCAAGGCTCCTTTCACCACCTCGACGCTCCAGCAGACCGCCGCCAACAGGCTGGGCTTCACCAGCAAGAAGACTATGCAGATCGCCCAGATCCTCTACGAGGGTATCAACCTGGGATCGCGGCGCAGCGGTCTTATCACCTACATGAGAACCGACTCCACCCGCATAGCCGAGACAGCCCTGGAGGAAGCCAGGACCTGGCTGGCCGAGCATTATCCGGCCCAGCTGCCCAAGTCCGCCCAGCGCTACAGCGCCGGCAAGCAGTCCCAGGACGCCCACGAGGCCATACGGCCCACCAGCATCGCCTATACGCCCGATTCGGTGGCCGCCTATCTGCAGAAGGACGAACTCAAGCTCTACACCCTGGTCTGGGAACGGTTCGTGGCTTCCCAGATGATCCCTGCCCTGGTCAAGGTTGTCACCGCCGACATCGGAATCGGCGATGGGGTTTTCAGGACCTCCGCCTCCGCCTATGTCGAGGAAGGCTTCTACAAAGTCATCAAACTCTCGGCATCCAAGGAGGAAAAGGCCAGCCACAGCCTGGCCCTCGAGGTCGGCCAGGACCTGGGAGTGGAGAAAATCGACGCATCCCAGCACTTTACCCAGGGACCTTCCCGGTATACCGACGCCACGATAATCAAGGCCTTGGAAGAGCTGGGTATCGGGAGACCCTCGACCTATGCGCCCACGATCAGCACCCTTTTGGAGCGTTACTACGTCTCCCGGCAATCCAAGCAACTGGCCCCCACGACCCTGGGGCGGATGATATCGGATATTCTCACGGAATTCTTCCCCGAGGTGATCGGCGCCGGATTCACCGCCCAGATGGAGAGCCTCCTGGACAAGGTCGAGGACGAGAAAGCCGACTGGGTGCAGGCGATGAAGGAATTCTACTTTCCCTTCAAAGGCAAGCTGGACGAAGTGATGTCCACCCTCTCCAGCAAGAAGGGCCAGCTGGATGAAGCCACGGACATCCTCTGCGAGCGCTGCGGCAAACCTATGGTCAAGAAACTGGGCCGCTTCGGTTTTTTCCTCGCCTGCTCGGGCTTCCCCGGTTGCAAGAACACCAAGAGCATCCCCGTCGCCGTATGCCCCAAATGCGGGGGCGACATCGTGGAACGGAAAAACCCGAAAGGCAAGCGAAAGCTCTTCTACGGCTGCAATCGCTACCCCGCCTGCGACTTCGTCACCTACGACAAACCCACGGACAAGCTCTGCCCCAAGTGCGGCTGGTTCCTGGTGGAGAAGAGCGACAGGGTTTCGGGAAGCCACAAGGCCTGTATCAACCCCTCCTGCGATTACCTTCATTCCCGGGATGAAGAGAAGGCGGAGGATTGAATGGATAAGAAGATCGAAGACTACCTGGCCTACCTCGAGTCGGTGCGGGGACTCTCGGAGCGGACGCTGAGGGTTTACAGGGACGACCTGGGACGCTACGAGGCTTTCCTGGGCTCCTGCGACATCGACTCGGCCGGCGCTTCGGAAATCCGCAGCTTCGCCGGAAGCCTCGTCATGGAAGGGAAGGCGGCTTCGAGCGTCAACCGGGCGCTTTCCACCCTGCGGGGCTATTACCGCTACCGCATGCGTTTCGGCAATTTGAATACCAATCCCGGAAGGGAGGTGGAAAATCTTTCCTCCGAGCGCTCTCTTCCTCGTTTCATGTTCGAGGAGGAGGCGGACAAATTGATGGAATCCATCCGGGGTTCGGACTTTTCCGACCTCAGGGACAGGGCCCTCTTCGAAGTCCTCTACAGCACCGGCTGCAGGGCTTCCGAGATCGTCGGCATGCGGGTGGACAGGGTCGATCTTTCGGGCTCGATGATCAGGGTGATGGGGAAGGGCTCCAAGGAGCGGGTGGTCTTTTTGGGACGCATGGCCTGCCAGGCGCTTTCCCGCTACCTGCCCATGCGGGCGATGAGGCTCCAAATGCTTAAGGCGGAGGACCATGGAAGGCTGTTCATCAACCGCCTCGGTGCTCCGCTCTCGGTCAGGGGTCTTGAAAAGATTGTGGAAAAAAGAAAAGGGGCTTCGAATTTCAAGAAGGCCATTTCGCCCCACGCCTTCAGGCATAGTTTCGCTACCCATCTGGTGGCCTCGGGCGCCGACATCAGGGTGGTTCAGGAAATGCTGGGGCATTCCAGTATCTCCACGACCCAGGTCTACACCCATGTGGACATGGAACACCTGCGCAAGGTCTACGAATTGGCGCACCCCCATGGGGCGAAGGAGCGATGATATGGAGAATAGGATGAAAATACGTTCCACCACGGTGCTGGTGGTGCGAAAAGACGGCCGCGTCGCCATGGCAGGCGATGGTCAGGTGACGATGGGCCAAACGGTCATGAAGAGCAACGCCCGCAAGGTGCGCTCTATTTACGGCGGCAAGGTTCTCTGCGGCTTCGCCGGCGCCACCGCCGACGCCTTCGCACTTCTGGAGCATTTCGAAGTGAAGATCCAGGAGTATGGGGGCGATCTCACCAGAGCCGCCGTGGAGCTGGCCAAGGACTGGCGCACCGACAAGATCTTAAGAAAGCTCGAAGCCATGCTCCTGGTGGCGGACGCGAAGAAATCCCTGCTTCTTTCGGGCACCGGCGATGTGGTGGACCCGGCGGAGGACGCGGTGGCCATCGGCTCGGGCGGGCCATACGCCTATGCCGCCGCCCTGGCCTACCTCGAAGCATCGCGGGAGTTCGAACGGAAGCTGGCCGATAAGGGGATTGCTGACGGGTCGGTTGCCTTCGGCGCGGCGGACATAGCGCGAAAGAGCCTGGAAATCGCCGGGAACATCTGCATTTACACCAACGACAGGATCGTCGTGGAGGAAATATGAGCTCCCCCGATTTCGCCGAATTGACTCCTCGCAGGATCGTCGAGGCGCTGGATACCTATATCATCGGCCAGGCGGAGGCCAAGAAGTCCGTGGCCATCGCCCTGCGCAACCGGATGAGGCGGCAGCGCCTCACCGAGGAACAGCGGGAAGAGATCGCCCCGAAGAATATTCTCATGATGGGGCCTACCGGCGTCGGAAAGACGGAGATAGCCCGCCGCCTGGCAAAGCTGTGCGGCGCTCCTTTTATCAAGGTGGAGGCCACGAAGTTCACCGAGGTGGGCTATGTGGGCAGGGATGTGGAGTCGATGGTCCGGGACCTGATGGCGGCGGGCGTCGCTATGATCAAGGAGGAAATGCGGGTCCAGGTGGAAGCCGAAGCCGCCAAGCGGACCGTGGAACGCCTTTTGGACCTTCTTCTGCCCGGGCTTTCCTCTTCCGTCGAACCGCTGGGCTCAACCCAGGCCACCCTCGTCTCTCCCCTGCCGCCCAACGAAACCAGGGAAAAATTCCGCAAGCTTCTGCGGGAGGGCAAGCTGGATTCCAGAGAGTTGGAACTGACGGTGAGCGCCGCTCCTCCCTCGATGGAACTTTTCGCCGGAACCCAGATGGAGGAAATGGGCTTGGCCCTGGGCAGCATCGGCAACATTTTCGGCGGGAAGAAGAAAAAAAAGACCATGAGCGTCGCCGAGGCCAGACCCATCGTCGAGGCCGAGGAGATGGATAAGCTCGTCGATCCGGACAAGGCGGCCCAGGAGGCCCGCAGACGGGTCCAGGAATCGGGCATCGTCTTCCTGGACGAGATCGACAAGATCGCCACCAGGGAGGGACGGGGCTCTTCGGGTATCGATGTATCCCGGGAAGGGGTGCAGCGTGATCTGCTGCCCATCGTAGAGGGCACCACGGTCAATACGAAGTGGGGTCCCGTGGACACGACCCATATTCTCTTTATCGCCGCCGGCGCCTTCACCGTCTCCAAACCCCAGGATCTCATACCCGAACTCCAGGGTCGTTTCCCCATCCGGGTGGAACTCACGGCCCTCTCCGACAAGGATTTCGAACGCATCCTCGTGGAACCCAAAAACGCCCTGGTAAGCCAGTATATCCAACTCATGGCCACCGAAAATCTCGAACTCGAATTCGAACCCGGGGCGATCAGGAGAATCGCCGAGATAGCCGCCGCCGCCAATACCAAAACCGAGAATATCGGAGCCCGCAGACTCCACACCGTCCTGGAACGGCTGCTGGAAGAGGTTTCGTTCGAAGCGGATACGCTGTCCGGCCAGAAGCTGGTCATCGACAGCGCCTATGTGGACGAACGATTCAAAGACTACGCCGAAAGGCAGGATTTAAGCAAATACATTTTGTGACAGGAGGGCCGATCAGCCATGGAAACCACTGAATTGCACAACTTCACCATCGACGACACCTCCGAAGCCCGGGAAATGCGCCTCTGGAAGCAATACCAGGAGAGCCGGGACCATCGGATCCGGGACACCCTCGTCGAACAATACGCACCTCTGGTCAAGTATGTGGCCGGCAAGGTGGCGGTGAACCTGCCTTCCTCGGTGGAGTACGACGACCTGGTTGGCTATGGCGTTTTCGGTCTCTTTGACGCGATAGAAAAGTTCGACCCCTGCAAGCATGTAAAGTTCAAGACCTACGCCGTCACCAGGATACGGGGCGCGATGTACGATCATTTGCGGGAAATGGACTGGGTGCCCCGTTCGGTGCGTCAAAAAGCGAAGGAGATAGAGCAGGCGGTCATGCTTCTGGAAGCCCGGCTCGGCAGGCCGGCCTCGGATTCGGAGATCGCCGAATCCATGAGCCTGCCCGAGGAAGAGTTTTCCAAGCTCATGGGCAAAATATCCTCGACGGTGATCCTCTCCCTCAACGACATCTGGAACTCCGCAGGGGACAGCGAAAAACTCTGCATCGGCGACAGCATCGAATCGCCCCGTGGTTTGAACCCGGACTCCAGGGTGGAAAAAGAGGAGATCCGCAGGGTCATCGTCCAGGCGATCAACGAGTTGCCGGAAAAGGAAAAAAAGGTACTGGTCCTCTACTATTACGAAAACCTCACCCTCAGGGAAATCGGACAGATCCTGGAAGTGACCGAATCGAGGATAAGCCAGCTCCACACCAAGGCGATAATCAGGCTGAGGGCCAAGCTCACCAGCCGGCGCAAGGGCCTGTTTTAAATCGGCCAGGCTTCCTGCGACGCAAAGGCCTCTGCTTAAGCCGGCTTAAGCAGAGGCCTTTGTCTGCCGCGCTAGGCCTGTTCGGCAGCCTGGGCGATCCCGTACTCGTCGATTTTTTGATAAAGGGTCTTGCGACCTATCTTGAGGACCTCCGCGGTCTTCGTCTTATTCCAACCCAGCATGGCCAGGGTTTCGGCGATGAGGATTTTTTCCGCTTCCTGAAGGCTGGACAGGGCGGGGATGTGGATTTCCTTTTTTTCCTGGGTGGAACGGGGACCGGGAGGCAGATCCTCCATAACGATAAAACGGCCCGAAGCCATAACGACCGCGCTTTCGATGCAATTGCGAAGTTCGCGAACGTTGCCGGGCCAGTCGTAGGCGAAAAGGGCCTGCTTGGCCCTGGTTTCGAAACCTTCGATTTCCTTTGCGTTTTCCTGGGAAAACTCGTGCAGAAAAGTGGCCGCCAGAAGGGGAATGTCCTCACGCCGCTCCCTTAAGGGAGGGACGTGAATATTCACCACGTTGAGCCTGTAGTAGAGATCTTCCCTGAATCGACCTTCCTCGATTTCGAGCTTGAGATCCTTATTGGTGGCGGCGATAAACCGCACATCCACTTCCAGGGTCGATTCTCCGCCCACCCGTTCGAACTTCCGTTCCTGAAGCACCCTGAGTATCTTGATCTGGACGTTCTGGTTGATCTCGCCGATCTCGTCCAGGAAGAGGCTTCCGGTATCCGCCATCTCGAATCGCCCGCGCTTACGGGTCTGGGCGCCGGTAAAGGCCCCCTTTTCATGACCGAAAAGTTCGCTTTCCAAAAGACTTTCGGCCAGGGCGGCGCAATGGACCTTGATCAGAGGTTTGTCCCGCCGGGGCGAAAGGTTGTGGATGGCGTCGGCGATGAGCTCCTTGCCCACCCCCGATTCGCCGGTGATGAGAACCGAGGCTTTTGTGGGGGCGACCTTTCGCACCAGGTCGAAGATTTTGCGCATCGCCGGGCTCTTGCCGATGATGGAGCTTATGCGCTGCTGGGCGAGGACCTCCTCCCGCAGTTCCTGGTTCTTTATGGAGAGTTCGCGGATTTCCAGGGCGTTCTTCGTAAGCTTGAGCAGATGATCCAGGTCCAGGGGCTTGGTGATGAATTCCAGGGCTCCGTATTGCATGGCCGCCACCGCCTCGCTGATATCCCCGTGGGCGGTGATTATGATGACCGGAATATTCTGCCAGCGACGCTTGATGAACTGCAGAAGCTCCATGCCCGAAACCTTGGGCATTTTCAGGTCCGTCACGACCAGATCCACATAGTGATCATCCAGAATATTCTGGGCTTCCTGCCCGTCCTGGGCTGTCAAAGTGGCGTAGCCTTCCAGGGCGAAGGCCTCCGCCAGGCCATCCCGTATGTTTTTTTCGTCGTCGACGATGAGAATCGTGGACTGCATCTATTCCTCCGCCTGCGATCCGGCCTGTGTCGCTTTATCCTCCCAACCGGGCAGGGATTTTTTCTCTTTTTGGGGAATGGGCAGGTGGATCGTGAAGATGGATCCCGCGCCCTCCTTGGACTCCAGGCTGATATCGCCGGAGTGCTCCTTGATTATTTTGAAGGTTATGGTGAGCCCGAGGCCCGTGCCGCTCTTTTTTGTCGTAAAATAGGGTTCGAATATCTTCGTGAGCAGCTCCTCGGGAATGCCTGTCCCGGTATCCGATATGGAAATCCGTAGTTCGTCCTGGCCGAGCTCGGCGATGATGCCGAGCTTCCCGCCCCGGGGCATCACCGCCATGGCGTTTTTTATGAGGTTGAGCAAGGCTTGCTTTATGAGTCGCTTATCCATGAGAAGCTTGGGTAGATCGGGGGGGATGGACAGCTTGAGTTCGATGCCGAAGCGCTCCGCCTCGGGTTCCACCAAATCGGCCACTTCCTGGATTATCGGGCCGGGATTTTCGCTCAAGAGCTGAACATCCATCGGGCGCACGGCGAAAAGGAAATCGACCACGATCTGCTTGAGCCGCTCCATCTCCTGTTTGACAACGCTCAGATGCTTTGTCATCGCGGCCTGATCCGGCTCGGGATTCTTCAGCAGCTTTTCCAAAAGTTGGATGCGGATGGATATGGAACCCAGGGGGTTGTTGATCTCGTGTGCCACTCCCGCGGCCAGGGTGGTGAGCGCCGCCAGGCTTTCGGCCCTCCGCAGTTGGGTCTCCTTTTTCCTCTTTTCGGTTATGTCCTCCACATGGATGATCGTTCCTGCGATTTTGTCTTCCGAGAGGAGGGCCGAAAGGCTTATGGCGATGATCCTGGTGCCCGAGGAGGACTGCAGGGCGAATTCCTCTCCCAGTATAGTCTCTTCCGATGTGAGCGCCTTGTAGAAAAAATCCTTGAGTTCCTCATCGGCTATAGATTGCCATAACGGGGCTTGGCTCTCTGGGTTCTGGATCCTCAGGATTCGCTCCGCCGATTTGTTTATGAGCACCGGCACGTGATCCAGGTTGCATACCAGAATGCCGTCGAACATGGACTGCAGGGCGGCCTCGAGTCGCTCGTTGGAGGCCAGGAGTTCCTTGAACAGACTGAGCAACTGATCCTTCGTAAGCTTGTCGGCCCTCGAAAGGGCCTTTCCCATAAATGATGCTCTCATAGCTTGTCTCCGCTCCCCGAAGGACCTAAAACGGCTCCGTAGCCCTCTGCGGGGGAGTGGGGCTTGAGATTTACCGCATCATCCTTGAAGGATTCGGCTAAAAGTCGGGCGAGGAAGTCGGGGTTGCGGTTGTAGGAGCTGTGCTGGATCGCCGCGTCCCGAATAAGAGAGGACCAGCGATCTATCCCTGTCAATAGGAGCTTGTTTCCCGCCGATTCCTGCAATAAGTCGGAAAATACCCTGGTCAAGGCGCGTAAAAAGCGGATAAACGAGCCGGACATGGCCTTGTCCCGTGCGCCGAAGCCCTTTGACTGCCTGGAGATCTCGTCCAAAATTCCCGCCATGTCCCCATTCGAGCCGGCTGCCAGTTCGAAGAGACTTTGACCATATTCGCCAAGCGCTGTCCGCTCCCAGTTCGCGTCGAGGAGAATCGCGCCTATCAATTTTTCCGCCAGCGCCCGCGCCTGCCCGGGAGAGAAGGGCATCCGGGATTCGTAGAAGGCCTTGAGGCTTTCGGTTCTTTCATCGGTCTTCAAGACCCTTTGGAGAATCAGGGCGCTGGTCTCGCCATCCCTGGGGCTGAAGGAATAAAGACGCGCCCTGGAGAGTACTGTGGCCAGCATGGACGCCCTTCTGCTGGTCAATAAGATAAAGCGCACGGTATCCGGCGGTTCTTCCAGGATCTTGAGCATGGCGTTTCGCGCGGAGTCCTGCATTTTGTCGGCGTTTTCGATTATCACGGTCCTGCGCTTGCCCATCGGAGCCAGCTGCGCCCAGATACGCATATTCCTCAGCATGAACACCGGAGCTTCCGGCGCCAGGAGTTCGAGGGCGAGGGCGTCCGAGTAGGCCGCTTCCACAGCCTTGACTGTTTCCGGATCCAGATTCGCCCTTATCGTGGCAGGGTCGATTCTGTCCGCGGTTTCGTTCAATGATTCGACCAAAGCCGAGGCCTTGCCCAGCTTGCTTTCCTCTCCCGCCCAAAGGGCGGGATTGAACCTGGCGCTGAGCTTGCCCAGGGAACGGAGGAAAAAATAGGCTGAAGCCTGGGAGGGAATGCGGAATAGGAATTCCTTGGCTACGGTTATCTCCTCGGGCAGGCTGCGGGCGCCGAAGAGAAGAAGATCCGGATGCCCGAGCCTTCTGTGCATGGCGCAGTCCGGGCAGGAACAATTCCATGCTCCTTTTTCCCTGCAGGAAAGCGCCCTGGCCGTCTCAAGCGCCGTAGTCAGCTTGCCCGAGGCGGGAGGGCCTGAGAAAAGCAGGGCCGGCGGGAGGGAGCCTCGGCTTATCTCTGTCGCCAGGGCGGTGCAGACTTCGTCCTGGCCGATAATATTCTCGTACACCCTATTGCTTCCTGAATATGTCCTGCAGCTTTATAGCCTCATGCTGCCGCTCCATGGCGGGCCTGAGGCTCTCTTGAATCGTCGGGCCGATTATGGGAAGAATCGTCGTGGCGAAGATGGAACCCGAGAGAAGCTTGTCCATATCGAAGAAGTCTTGCATATCCAGGATCAGCAACAGCAGGGACACTACCACAAGCCCTTCGCCGATGCCGAGGATCAGGCCGAGAATTTTGTCGAGGACATCCAGTTTCGCGGCTTCCAAGCCTTCGTGGAGGAGCTTCGCGATGAGCTTCATGACGAGGAAACCCAGTATGAAGCAGACAATGAATGCCAAAATGTACAGCAGCGTCGGGGGCAGCCCTCCGATGCCCAGCCGTTCCGCGGCCAGGTCGATCAGGCTGTTGGAAAACATGAGGCCGGAAAAAAGGCCCACCGCATAGGCGGCCACCGACAAAAGTTCCCTCACGAAGCCCCGGGAGAAACACCGCACGGCTAAAATAACCACAATACCTGTGAAAACCCAATCCATGACGCTCATCGGCCGTCTCCTTGGCTTATGGCCAGCCTTTCGAGAATAAGTTGGGCGATATATTCCGCTGAACCGACCCAGGAACCGTCGGGACGGCGGATCCTGGCCAGGGACAGGGCCGCGGCCTGGGCTTTTCCCCGGGCGTCGGAATCGAAGAGATAGCTGTCGAGCGCCTTGGCGAGCCGACCGGCTTCGATGTTTTCGCCGGTAAGACTCAGGCCCGCCCCCGCCTTTTCCACCATGGCCGCGTTTTCCACCTGATCGCCCCTGGTACCGCTTCCCGCCAAGGGAATGAGCACCATGGGTTTTCCCAGGGCAGCCGATTCCCAGACTGTTCCGGCCCCCGCGCGACCCATCACCACGGTGGCGGCGGCCAGCAAATCCCGCATTTCCTCCCCGATATAGGGCAGGGCGAGATACGAAGCGTCCCGCCTGGGCTGAGAAATGGAGTCGAAGAGTTCCTTGCCGGTCTGGTGTACGATAAAAGCCTTTCCGGCAAAGACAGGCCGCAGCGCTTCCACCAATTGGTTTACCTGCAGCGACCCCTGGCTGCCCCCCAGACAGAGGATCACCGGAAGCTCCTCGGGTATCCCAAAGTCTTTTCTGGCCTTTGCCGCCTCACCCTTGAGAAGGCCCGGGCGGACCGGATTGCCCACCACCTCGGTTTTGCGCCTCCAGGAATCCGAAAAACCCCTTGATCCCTCCTTCCAGCTGAGGAGGATTTTTTCGGCTCTTTCCGCGTTCAGTCGCGTGGCCAGACCAGGGCTGACATCGGATTCGTGGGTGTAATACGGAATACCTAACGATGCGGCGGCCCGGCAGGGAGGAACGCTTACATAGCCTCCCTTGGAAAAAAGAAAGGCTGGCCGTAGCTCCGAGAGAATCGTCCTGGCTTCCCGGTACCCTGAGATCACCTTGAAAACGTCGGCCAGGTTCTCGAATGAAAAGGATCTTCTCAACTTGCCGCTGCTGATCCCCCGGTATTCCAGGCCTTGGGCTTCCACTATCCGCCTGTCCAGTTCCTTTTGGGAACCGATCCAGAGTATTTTGCCACAGAAGCCCTTGGAGCGAAGGGCTTGGACCACCGCCAAGCCGGGGTAGATGTGCCCGCCGGTTCCCCCGCCGGTGAAGGCGATCAGATTGGAATCGCTGGAGAGTCGCTTCATTCCAGAAAACCAGCGGCTTTGGCCATGGCCTTGAGCACCGTATCCCCGCTCTTTTCGCCCTGCATGATGGAGAGCATTTTATTGGCCAGCACCTTACCTAGCTGAACGCCTTCCTGATCGAAGGAATTGATATTCCAGGCGAAGCCTTGGAACATGACCTTGTTTTCGAAGTGGGAGAACAGGGCGCCCAACTGCGCCGGTCCCAATCGGCTTCCCAGGATCATCGTGGAAGGTCTTCCGCCGGCGAAACGTTTATTGGGGTTTTCGTCGTCCTTTCCCCTGGCGAAGGCTACGATCTGGGCCAGGAGATTGGCCAGGAGCTTTTGCCTGGAGCTGGTACCCATGGAGAGTATGTCCCCGGATAGCTGGTTTTCCGCGAATCCAATGAATTGAAGGGGAATGCTGTCCGTCCCCTGGTGAAGGAGCTGGTAAAAAGAATGCTGGCCGTTGGTGCCCGGCTCTCCGAAGACCACGGGACCGGTCTTGTAGGCCAGGGGTTTTCCGTCCCGGTTCACCGACTTGCCGTTGGATTCCATATCCAACTGCTGTAAATGGGCGGGGAAACGGGAAAGGGCTTCGGTATAAGGCAGGATCGCCGTCGAGGGAAGCCCCAGGATATTACGTTCGTACAGGCCGATCATCGCGTCCAACAGGGGAGCGTTGCGCCGCAGCTCCGGCTCGAGGGCGGTCTTGTCCATGGCGTGGGCGCCGGATAGAAATTCCTCGAAACAGTCGGGCCCGTAGGCGAGGGACATGATCACCCCGCCGACGGCGCTGGATGTGGAATAGCGGCCGCCGATGAAGTCGTCGATAAAAAAACTGGCCAGATATCCCGGATGTTGGGCCAGAGGGCTGGTTTTACTGGTCACGGCGACGATGTGCCTGGAGCTGTCCAATCCGGCGGCTTCCAGCCTGGTCCTCACCAGGGTTTCGTTGGCCAAGGTCTCCTGGGTCGTGCCGCTCTTGGACACAAGAATAAAAAGACTCCTCTCGAGGTCGAGGGAGCCGAGCACCAGGTCCGCGTCGTCGGGATCCACATTGGATATGAAGGCCGCCTTCATTTTTTGCCTGCCCCCGGCCCTGGCCCAACGTTCCAGGGCGATGCAGGCCGCCCGGGGCCCGAGGTCGGAACCACCGATCCCGATCTGCACCACGCTCTGAAAAGCTTTCCCGGTGGAGCCTCGAATCGAGCCCGCGTGCACCGCCTGGGCGAAGTCCGCGGCCTTCTTGCGCTCGCCTTCGTAGAAGTCCCTCAAGTCGCTTCCCGAGGCGGCCGGACTATCCCCGAGTCTTCCTCTGGCCAGATGGTGCAGTACCATACGTCCTTCGCCGGTATTCATCACCGCGCCGGACAGAAGCGCGCGGTATTTCTCCAGCAACTGCTGCTCCTCGGCAAGGCTTTCCAGACAATCGAGGATCGCTTCGTCCACGGGAGCGGCGGCATAAAAGTACTTCAACCCCGCGGCCATATCCACCATGGAGGAGCCGATGCGATCCGAATCGAGGACGCTTCGGACATCCACCCTGGGAAGCTTCCCCAAGTTCGAGAACGCCCGACATTCGTCCAGGTTTTTATAGCTGATCATGTGTTTGTTTCCTTATGCCACATGATATGGTCTAAATCGCTACACTTCAAGAGTGAAAGCGCCTGCCGGAACGGGCCAAACCAAGTCTTTTTCTCCCGTGCAACCATGAACCCTGCTGTAGTATCCCCTTAGCCAGGGCGCCGGCGAGCAGGGCTTCCACCTCCTCCTTTTCCCAGGCCGATAAAAGCCCCGCGCCGGGGCAGGCGGGGGGCTCCCCGGGGCTCCGCCGGGAGGCCCCGGGCCCGGCCATCGCGGCGCTTCCCGGCGCGGGCTCACTCAATAGCCTCAGGCTTTGAGCTTTTCCGAAACGGAACCGGTTAGCCGCGAAGAAACGACGAAGCTCGGCAAGCCCCTCGGCTTCGGCCACGGCGCTCCCGTCGCAGACATCGCAGCCCGAACAGGGCGAGGCGAGCTCGCCGCCCATAAGGGAGAGAAGGCTCGCCCGTCGGCAAGCCATGGTTTTCCCGTACTCCAGGAAGGCTTTTTTTCGTGCCTGCCGAGCCTGGACGGCCCGGCTTGAGGCATCGATTCGACAAGCGGCAAGGGTATCCTGGACGGCCCTTGCCTGCCCCTGGGGCGCCGTGGACGATTTTGGCCGGAACTCTTCCCTCCATACGTCCTTTATAAGCACGGCCTGGGCTATCCTCCCATCCCGGCCCGCCCGACCGGACTCTTGGATATAGGCCTCCACCGAGGGGGGCGCGGAATAGTGCAGGACCGATCGTATGTCTTTTTTGTCGACCCCCATTCCGTAAGCACATGTGCTGACCAGAATTCCGTTTTCGCTTTTCATGAACCAGTCCTCCACGGCCTCCTTTTCCTCCCTGGACAGGCCGGCATGGTAGAACTTGACTTCCTGGATTCCCCGGGCGCGTAGAAACTCGCACAGGAGTCTGACCCCCGGCCTGGACCGGTCGAAGACGATGAGAGGCCTGGGAAGAACATTTACCAGCTTGATAAGGCTATGACGGGGTGAAACGCTCGGCTCGATGGAATAGCGGATATTGGGCTTATCCATATCGGCGGTTATGAGGGAGCATCCGCTGTCGCCGAAAAGATACCGGGCTATGGCCTCGCCGACCTGGGGGCTGGCGGTGGCGGTAAAGGCGCTCACTACCCTGGGCTTTATCCTCCGTATGCACTCCCCCAGCTTCAGGTAGGCTGGCCTAAAGCTCTCTCCCCATTCGCTGACACAGTGGGCCTCGTCGATGGCCAGATGAAAAACCTCAAGAGTGTCGACGAGCCTGGCCAGGCCTGGGGAGCAGAGGCATTCGGGATTGGTGATGGCGATTTTTATGCTCCCCTCTCGCAAGGCCCGTATGCCCCGCTCCCGTTCGGCGTTTTCCATTCCTCCCCTGAAAACGGCACAGGGGATACCCCGTTTTTCAAGGCTCCGCCGTTGGTCATTCATGAGGGCCAGCAGCGGATAGACGACAAGGCTGGGTCCGGGAGCGAGCAGGGCGGGAAGTTGGAAGCAAAGGCTCTTGCCGAAGCCCGTGGGAAAAAAGACCATCTGCCGCACAGGCTCCTCGCTTTCGGCCCCGTCCAGAACTCCGGCGATCGCCATCCGCTGAAGAGGAAACAAATACTCGATCCCGAAGCGCTCTTTGGCTAAGACAGCGATGGGGTCTTCCATCGCCGTAGCAGCAGGTGTTTCGTCCATACAAGCCGGGCGCGGCTCGCTTATAGCGAACTGACGCAGCTTCGCCCTGGTTTTATCCATACAGGCAGGACGCGGCGGATCGAAGCCATCGATTCAACAAGCGATGCATGATTTTCGAAGTGCCTGAGAAGGCTTTTCTCGTATCCCGGGTTCTGGCCTGGAGGCTTGGACGAGGTTTTTTAGACTCCGGCGAAACTTTTCCCTAGAGCCCCCGGCGCGGGCAGAGCTTTTCCAGGGGGCAGGAGGAGGGGTCGGAAAGGCAGGCGGGATTTCTTGCCCTGCATATGTATTTGCCCTGTCTGTTGAGGGCATGGGAGAAGGCGGTAAAGCGGGACTTTTGCAGGTTTTCCCGTATTTTTTTTTCGATAGCCGCTGGATCCCTGTTATCATGGAGCCCGAGTCGATAAACGAGTCTGGACACATGGGTGTCGACAATAATCCCAGGCGCGCCGAAACAGCTGGAAATGACCAGATTGGCGGTTTTCCGGCCTACCCCGGGAAGGGAGAGCAACTCCTCCATTTTCGAGGGCACCTTTCCGCCGTACTCCGTCATGATTTTCCGGGCGCTCAGCACCAAGTGTCTGGCCTTGGTATGGAAAAACCCGACCGATCGAATAAGGCGCTCCACATCCTCCACGTCGGCCAGAGCCATGGCCCTGGGGTCGGCGTAAGCGGAGAAAAGGGCGGGGGTCACCGCGTTGACCTGATCGTCGGTGCACTGGGCGCTCAAAATCACCGCACAGAGAAGCTCGAAACAGCTCGATGAATGGATAAGAGGCTTTTCATTCGGCCATAGGGGTAAAAGTATGCGGGCTATCTCGGATATCCTCTGTCTTAGGTCGGCCTTTTCCACGATGTCGTTTCCTTGTGGCCATAGTATTCCACATCGGGGAACTTTAAGTAAAGCGAGCAAACTTGACCAGGCTCTTCCCGATACTATAGATTAACCCTTGCGTCGACAGGGGGCCGGAGCATCGCCCCTCAGGACTTCCTGTCGCGGAAAGGAAACTCCTGAATGCGAAAAGTTCCCCGGGGGATAATCTGGTTTATCGAAAATCATGATTGCTTTTACGTGCTCGGTCACCGCGAACCCGACGGGGATTGCATCGGATCTCAGCTGGCTTTAGCCTCTTTCTTGAAGTCCCTGGGCAAGAGGGTCCACCTTCTCTCCTCGGGCCCCTTCACCCGCTCGGAAATTCTGCAGTACGAGTATAAGTTCCGGGACGAGGCTCCCCCCGAACGCGACTTCGAGCGCGCCGCGGCACTGGTGCTGGACTGTTCGTCCATGGCTCGGATCGGCTCCGTGGGAGAGACCATGCCCAAGGTTCCCGTAGCCTTTATCGATCATCATGCTTCGGGGGAGACTCCCGGAGAGTCGGACTACCTTGACCCCTCGGCGTCGGCCGTCACCGCCATGGTATTCCTTCTCATGGAGGCCATGGGGCATAAGCCGAGCCGGGAAGAAGCCGAGCTTCTTTTCTTCGGACTCTGCACGGATACCGGGTTTTTCAGACACCTGGATGAAAAGGGCGATTCCACTTTCGAAATCGCCGCGCGGATGGTAAAGGCCGGCGCCTCCCCTAAAAAGATCTACAACGCCATCAACGGGGGAAAAACCCTCTTCTCCCGCAAGCTTCTGGGCGAGATCCTCCTGCGCATCGAGCCGCATTTCGATGGCAGGCTCCTGATCTCCTTTCTCTCCCTGGAAGATCAGCAACGTTACGGCATGGCTTCCAGGGATTCAGATCTCCTGTACCAGCTCATGATGAGCGTCGCCGGCTGCGAGGCTTGTTTCGTGATCAAGCAGGAAGCCGAGGATCAATGCACTGTGGGATTCCGTTCCAAGGAAAGAATCGACGTATCGGCCATCGCGGCCCGTTTCGGAGGAGGAGGGCACAGGCTGGCCTCGGGGCTTTCCATCCAGGGGAATATTGAGAGCGTCAAGGCGTTGCTCCTGGACAGTTTCGCCGAGCTGTTCACCGAGGATGAATTCCCCGAAGAACCTTCTTGGGATAATGCGTATCCTTCATCGGAGAAGGCGGTTTCAAACAAAGACTAACAAATCCGGGTATCCTCCTGCGCAGACCAGGGTGGATTAATCTCGTCGTCATCTTTTTTCGAGCAAGCCAATTTCAGGAAAGCAACTCATTTATCCTCACCCTGTGACATCGGAGTTTTTTGGCATGGTGTTTGCAGTTTATTCAATCGGGAGGAGCCAGGGTGAAGGAAGTCACGAAAGCGATTTCTTCTTGGACCGCTGTTACCGGAACAAGCCCGAACAATAAGGGCGCCATGGAAAATCAACAACAGCTGTTATTGAATTCTCCCCTCGCCCGGGGCATGTTGACGAGGCTTTTCGCCCATCCTCAAAAATATGGCTTTTCATCGGCCGACGAAGCCGCGGAAGCTCTATTGCGCTACTCCGGCCGCCTTCTGTCTATCCTGCGCAAAAGTCTCGAACTCGACGATAAAAAGGATGCCTATATCAACAAGAGCCTCAGATTCATCGCCAAATCCGTACAGCGCTGCAATCGGAGAAGGGAGCTCATGGATTCCCTTCTGGCGCATTCTTCCGTCCCGGAGACCATGGGCTTCGAAACCTTCGAAGGGAATTGCCTGGATCGGTACATGGAAAGCGGTTTCTCCTCCGGGGCCCATATCGATCGGAGGCGGGGCGCCGGCGTCACCGTTTCCGATGTTGGCGCGAATAAGGAAATCAGGCGTTTTATCGGCGAAATCAGTCCTTCGGTATTTATCAAGACCATGGGCTCCCAGGAAAAGAGACTCCTCTTCCTGACCGTGAAATGCGCTTGGGAGGTCGATGACGCCATGACGCAAAGGGTGGCGCGCAGGCTTGGGCTGCCCGTCCTGTGGTTGGAAACCCTGCTCCACAAGGCCAGGGCCACCCTGGAAATCCAGAGGCTGCAGTTGGATCGACTGGTGGGCAGGATCAACGAAACCTGGGGCAGGATACTCTATGTGGAGTCCGAGTTGCGAAGCGATACCAATTCCCGGACAAGACAGGATCTGGAGCAGCAAATTGCCCAGCAACGGTTGCGTTACTACAAGTTATTGGCGCGCAAGGCTCGCATGAAGCCCCTGGTCGCCCATAAGGACATAGCCCTCCTTCTGGGCTTACCGAAGGGTTCCATAGATTCAGGTTTATTTTATTTGAAAAAAGGGAGGGGCAAAAAGCTCCATCGCCACGCTTGAGCTTCTTCCGTCCAAAGGCTATTCTCCCCCCATGGAAATACTCGTAGCCACCTTCAACAGACATAAAATCGATGAATTGCGTCCACTCCTGCCTGGACACAGACTTCTCTCCCCGGCAGATGCGGGTATCGATCCTATGGAGATAGATGAAAATGGATCGGATTATTTCGCCAACGCGCTTATAAAAGCCAAGGCACTCCATGATAAGGCGGGCATACCCACCCTGGCCGACGATTCCGGTCTTTCGGTCCTCGCCTTGGATGGAGCCCCGGGCATCCATTCTTCGCGCTACGGATCCCTGGATGGCTCTAAAAAACTAAGCGACGGGGACAGAAACGAACTTCTTTTGAGTGTGATGAAGCAGGTCGATGAACGCCGATGTGCTTTCTACTGCTGTCTCGTCTTCCTCTATGGAGAGGACAGGTATATCGCGGTCCAAGAAACCTGCCCGGGCCTGCTAGCCTATGCGCCGGCAGGGAAGGGGGGCTTCGGCTACGATCCCCTGGTCTTTTTGCCGGAACTGGGCAGGACCGTGGCGGAACTCAGCCCCGGTGAAAAGAACCGGGTCTCCCACCGGGGCCGGGCGGGCCGGGCTATGGCGGCCATGCTCGAGGCCCTGGAGAAGAACCTGGAGAAAAGCATTAAAACGGGCCTCAATCCTTGTCGCACGACAGGTGGGCGGGCATAAAAAAAACGCGCCCAAATGGCGCGTTTTCCTTTTTTGAATCGACGGGAACGGTATTATTTAGTCTCTTGGGACTTGATACCGTACTTGCGGTTGAAGCGCTCAATGCGTCCCGCGGTGTCCACGAGCTTCTGCTTGCCGGTAAAGAAGGGATGGCAGGCCGAACAAATTTCAACCTGTAAATTCTTTACCGTCGAACGGGTCTCGATGACATTGCCGCAGGCGCAGGTGATGGTCGAGTGCTCGTATTTGGGATGGATTCCCTGCTTCATATCTTCCTCCACTGCGTCGTACTAAGAACAATGCCTGAAAACCGGCCAAATGACGGTTCCTTATAAGCTCGATGAATATACAACAATTCTTTGACTACGTCTATCCGTCTATGGGACAAAGTAGGCCTCGTGCGACGGGTGCGGTCCTTTTAGTCGGCGCCGGAGTATGCCGGTCCGCTCATGGACTTGAGGAAGGCCTCGTTGTTCTTGGTCTTGCCCATCCTGTCTATAAGCAGTTCGATGATGTCCGAATCATCCATGGGGTTGATAACCCTGCGGAGAACCCATATTTTCTGGAGCTCCTCGTCGGTGAGGAGGATTTCTTCTTTCCTGGTGCCCGATTTCTTGATGTTGATAGCCGGGAAAAGGCGTTTGTCCGAAAGGCGCCTGTCCAGGTTTATTTCCATATTGCCCGTGCCCTTGAACTCCTCGAAGATAACCTCGTCCATCCTTGAGCCCGTGTCGATAAGGGCGGTGGCGATGATAGTGAGGCTGCCACCCTGCTCGATGTTGCGCGCCGCGCCGAAGAAACGCTTAGGCTTGTGCAGGGCATTGGAATCCACGCCGCCGGATAAGATCTTGCCCGATGTGGGCACCGTCTGGTTATAGGCCCTGGCCAGCCTGGTGATGGAGTCCAAGAGGATAACCACGTCCCGTCCGTGTTCGACCAGTCGCTTGGCCTTTTCCAGCACCATCTCTGCCACCTGCACGTGTCTGGTGGCTTGCTCGTCGAAGGTGGAGGATATCACCTCCGCCTGGACCGAACGCTCCATATCCGTGACTTCCTCGGGGCGCTCGTCGATGAGAAGGACGATGAGATAAACCTCGGGATGATTCGTGGTTATAGCGTTGGCGATCTTCTGGAGCAGGATGGTTTTTCCGGTTTTGGGCGGGGATACGATGAGGGCTCGCTGGCCCTTGCCGATGGGGCAGAAGAGGTTGATGATCCTGGTGGAGAGTTCTTCGGTATTAGTTTCGAGATCCAGTTTCTTGTTCGGATACAGGGGCGTGAGATTCTCGAAGGGTATGCGGTTCTGGGCAACGGCTGGCTCGTCGTAGTTCACCAACTCGATGCGCAACATGGCGAAGAAACGCTCGCCCTCCTTGGGGCTGCGGATCTGCCCGTAAACCGTGTCGCCGGTCTTGAGGTTGAAGAGTCGAATTTGGGAGGGGGAGATATAGATATCGTCGGTACCCGAGAGGTAGGAATTTTGGGGAGATCGTAAAAAACCATAGCCGTCCGGCAGGATTTCCAGCGACCCATAGGCGTAGATGATGCCGCCCTTTTCGGTGTGGGATTTGAGGGTGTAAAAAATGAGCTCCTGCTTGCGCAGGGCGATCAACTCCTCGTGGTTTATCCCGTACTTTTCCCCCAGTTCCCTCAGTTCCTTGATGCCCATCTTGGATAGATCGTTTATGAGGAGCCTGGCCCGGGAGTCACCGCCTTCCTGCCTGCCGTTTTCGTGGTTCTTTTCCGGTGTCGGCCTTTCGTAGGATTCCTGTCGACGCACCAGGCCGTTCCGTACCTCCCGCTCCAGGGCGGCTGCGGCGAGGACATCGATCGCTCCCCGCTGCGGGCTGCTTGCTTGCTCTTGCTCGATCTCGGTCGGTTTTATTCCAGGATAGGCCTCAGATTCCTGAAGGGATGGTTGTATCTCCTCTTCCGTTCCCGAGGGTGGTTGTCTCCCCGATCGCTTTTTAAGCTTTATACGTTTTATGGGTCTCGTGCCCTGGGCGCCGCCGATGGCGGTTTCCCGGGGCGAGGTCGCCGTAGCGGGTTGCTCCTGGCTTGGGTTTCGCGCCGGGGATTCTGTAGATGTTTCTTCCATACGGTCCTTCTTGCTGGGGTCTTCGTGTTTTGATTTTCGGATTAATGCCATCCAATGCTCCGTTTTTGTACGGAATCCGGGCGTTTAACTATTCGCCCTTTACTGTATCGTTTCAGGTATTGTCTGTTGATTCATTCGTACGGCGATTTCCGACATCGGAAAGACGGGCACCGCCACGGGCGCCTGCGCTATATCACTGTTACGGATAGCCGGCCCTCGGGTCGTACATGTCACTATAGTCCCGCCGGAGCGATCTGTCAATCGTCGCTTGCCGAATCTACGGAAGGGAAAAACTTGTGCAACCGCTGATCATGCAGATCCAGGTCGGGCATCGATACATGACCTTCGAAGCGGCAGGAGGGGGAAACCCTCAGGGATGCGCATTCCACCGAGGCGCTTATCCTCGCCCTGTCCTGAAACTCCACAAAACCCTCCGCCTTGACCGACCCGGAAAACCTACCAGCCACCGATAGCGAAGCCGCGGAGAGAGAACAGGATTCCACCCACGCTCCTTTGTCGATTGAAATATGTGAAGCGCTTCGCACCAGTCCTGAAATTTTTCCTTTTATTAAAAGACTTCCCTCGATATCGAGTTCGCCGGACATGGTGATATAGGAACTAAGCTCGGTCGAATGGATAAGAGGTTTTTGTTTTGATCGTCGAGGCACGGTATTGATATTTTCACAATGGTCGGACAAAGTCAATTATAGGATTTGCTGAATCAGTCAAAGATTGCCAAGCATTTTAGCCAGTTTCATCTATTCTCATGCCACAGGCATGAAAATAGATGAAACACACGCGCCATATCGCTGGGTTTTCAAAACTCGTCTCGCCTTTGAAAAACCCCATCGTAAAGTGAAAATAGTACGGGAGCCGGGAGGCTGTGGATATTCCTGACCCCTGGCGCTATGTCAGTTTTTCTTGAAAGTCTTCGTTATAAGCGAGGGGTCCATGTCCCACGCCGATTTCTTGAGTTCCCTGCCCGGGCGGAATCCGGCGACGCCGTGATCCTGGACGGAGACAATCTCGCCGGTCTTGGGGTTTCTCGCTCTTGTTCTTCCCTTCCTGAGCTTGACTTCGAAGGTGCCGAATCCACGGAGTTCCACGGTCTTGCCGTTTAAAATCGCGGTCTTGATTTCGGAAAAAAGCCCGTCGATAAGCTCGTGAATTTCTTTCCTGGTGGTCTTGCTCGAAGGGGAGAGTTTTCCATACAGCGCATCGATTAATTCGGCCTTTGTAAGCTTCTCTGCCATATAGCTTCTCCTAATATATTCGTTTTTTCAGCGATGCTTGACGCAGGCTGGCATCGATCTAAGGCCGCGTCGAGGCTTGGCGGCATACGAACCCGGGTCTTCGACCTAGGCTTCCAGCCTGTTGACAAGCCTCTGCATGCGGGATTTCTTACGCGCGGCGGCGTTTTTCTTCACGATGCCCTTACGCGCGGCAGTGTCGATGCGCTTGATCATATCGAGAAGCGCTTCCTTGGCCGCCTGGGCATCCTTTTTCTCGGAGGCTACGACGACTTTCTTGGCCGCTGATCGTATGGCCGTCTTGACGCCCTTGTTTCTGATACGGCGTTTCTCATCCTGCCGCATCCTCTTTTCGGCTGATAGATTCTTTGTGCTCAAAGGGAATCCTCCCGGATTGATAGTCGATTCATGAAGAACCGGAACGGTCTGACAATTCGACGAGGAAAGCTAACAGAGAGAGCTGCTGAATGTCAAGACTGTAATTGACTCCAACCGGGGTATCTGGTTAAATAGGATAACGAATTAGCGCTTACTCAGAGAGAACCGCCGTGACTATAGTCATTATTTTAATTTTGCTGACGGTATTTACCTTTTGGGAAATTGTCCTTTTGTTGGCCATCGCGGTGCTCCCCTGGCGCAAAGCCATGAAGATAGCCCAGTATTTCGAAGACAAGGCGATACAGAAAATATTCACCACTTTGAGCTTCTACGGCGGCTTCAGACCGAGGGTGGAAAGCAGACTGGGCGAAGCCCTTCCCGAGCGCTTTATGGTGGTTTCCAACCATCAAAGCCTGCTGGACATAGTTGTCATCATGCGCACCCTGCCTCCCTGGGCGAAGGCCAGGTTTGTGGCAAAAAGGGAGCTCGGCTACGGAATACCCCTCATCTCCCTCATTTTACGCGTGTCGGGTCACAGCCTGGTGCGGCGCAAGGGCGATGCCCTGGAGGCGATGCGCAAGGTGACCAGGATGGCTAAACGTTGCCGCAGAGAGGGTACGATCCCGGTGATTTTTCCCGAAGGCACCCGGTCGAGGACAGGAGCGCTGGGACGTTTCCATTCGGCGGG
>LVBN01000132.1 GCA_001603165.1 Spirochaetales bacterium Spiro_12 | reverse complement strand
TCCGGGAGGATCCGCCCTGTGATCAAATACCTGGCCACCCATGACGAAAAATGCGTGGGCTGCATGACCTGCGTCGCAGGCTGCTCGCAGCTCTATTTCAAAGAGTACGATCCCTCGAAATCCTGCATTCAGGTACAGGAACTGGGACGAGGAAGATACCATCTCGTGGTCTGCGACCAGGAGTGCCTGGCCTGTGTCAAAGAGTGTCCCGCCACGGCGATTTCCCGGAACAAGTCGGGAGCCCTCGTGGTCGATAAAAAGAAATGCGTCGGCTGCCTGGCCTGCGTCGCGGTCTGCCCCATAGGCGCCATGCGCTGGTTCCCCGAGCACCCGGTCAGCTTTAAATGCGTAGCCTGTGGAGCCTGCGCCAGAACTTGCCCCAAGGGAGCCCTCGAGATTCTTACCAAGGAGGGCGCCCTATGAAACCGCAGCCCGGAAATCTCGTAAAAACCGCCGAGTACAAGTACGAAACGAAAGCCCTTTTCCGGGGCTACAATATGCGCGTTCTCAAGATCGACCTGGCTTCGCTCTCCATCCTGGAACGCCCGGTGAGCAAAACGATGAAGGAAAAATTCGTGGGCGGCAAGGGCTTCGGCTTGAAGCTGCTCTGGGACGCCATAAGTCCGGATACGACCTGGGACGATCCCGAGAACGAAATAGTCATCGCCATGGGACCGATCTGCGGCAATACCAACTACTCGGGATCGGGGAAAAGCCTGGTGGTGAGCCTTTCCCCCCTCACCGGCATTCCCATCGATTCCAATGTGGGCGGGTATTTCGGTCCCTTTTTGAAATTTTCCGGCTTCGACGCTTTGGAGCTGGGCGGCAAGGTCGGCCGGGACTCCATTATTTTCATCGACGGCGACGAGGGGAAGGTCCAGATTTTCGAGGCACCCGAAGGACTCGAGTCGGATACGCACATACTGGCGGAAAAACTGACCCGTGCCTTTGCCGCTTCCGAGAAAGATGCCGACCTTGCCGCCGTGGCGGTGGTCTCGGCGGGGCGGGGCGCCGAACACAGCCGGATAGGCCTGCTGAACTTCAGCCTCTACGACCGGCGACGGGGTGGCTGCAGGGTAAAACAAGCGGGACGTGGAGGCATAGGCACTGTCTTCAGGGACAAGGGAATTATGGCGCTGGTCTGCCGTTATTCCAAACTAGGCCAGGACGATAACCACGCGGCCGATCCGGCGACGGTCCAACGCCTCGGCCTCAAGCTCCATCGGGAAATCCTTCGGGAGGACGATAAGCAGTGCAAAATGCGAAAAGTCGGCACAGCCCATCTCATGGAGGTGATGAACGACTACGACCTTCTGCCGGTCAAAAACCACCGCTTCGGTGCCGATCCCGAGGCCATCAAGCTGGCATCCTGGGTTTGGGAGAGCAGATTTTCGCAGGGGCTGCCCGATGGCTGCTGGTATGGCTGTACCCTCGCCTGCGCCCATGCGGTGGACCGGTTCGAATTGAAAACCGGTCCTTATAAGGGGCAAAAGGTCTGCGTGGACGGTCCGGAATACGAGACCGCCGCGGGCGTGGGTTCCAATTTGGCCATCTGGGATCCCGAAGGGGTGTTGGAGATCAATTTTTACTGTGACACCTACGGTGTGGATACCATCAGCTTCGGCACTATCGTCGGTTTTCTCATGGAATGCTGGGAATACGGCATACTCGACGCCCGGCGGAGCCGGGGAATAAACCTGGAATGGGGAAACTGGAGGGCCGCCTGCGAGATATTGCACAGGATGGCCGAGGGCAAGGATTTCGGAGTCCTGGCGGGCAGGGGCACCAGATATCTGGCCCAGTACTTTGTCGAGCATTACGGGGCCGATCCCGGCCTGATGAAGGATATAGCTCTCCACGGCAAAGGCCTGGAACAGAGCCAGTACATCTCCAAGGAATCCCTTGCCCAGCAGGGCGGATACTATCTCACCAACAAGGGGCCCCAGCACGATGAAGCCTGGCTCATCTTCATGGATATGGTGAACAACCGCATACCCAGCTTCGAGCAAAAGGCCGAAGCCTTGCATTACTTTCCTATGTTCAGAACCTGGTTCGGCCTTCAGGGCTTGTGCAAGCTGCCCTGGAACGACATCGAACCCGCGGATAACGCCAAATGGGAAGAGCCCAGCAAGGTTCCCGAACATGTGGATAATTACCGGGAACTCTATACCGCCATCACCGGCGAACCTCTATCGCGAACCGAGCTTATACGTCAATCAGAACGGGTGTACAACTTCCAGCGGGTTTTCAACCTCAGGATGGGGCGCGGAAAGCGAAAGGACGATTATCCGCCGTATCGGGCCGTCGGACCTGTCACCGAAAAGGAGTATCTCTCCCGGGCCGAGCGTTATGACGCCCAGCTTAAGGAAAAGATCGGCCTTGATCCTTCGGTGATGAGCCTGGCGGAAAAAATAGCCGCCCATAGGAAATACCGGGAGGCGATGTACGACGGTCTGGTGGACGCGGTCTACAAGCGACGGGGCTGGACGCCCGAGGGAGTTCCCAGGCCGGAACACCTGGCCGAGATAGGCATGGATCTTCCCGAGCTACTGGAAGTGGTGAAAAAGCACGTATGACCCTCGGGCGGCCATGCGGCGCCCTCAAGGGCCGCCGGCCCGCTTCGGCCCGGACGATTCAAGAATCGCCCAACTTTACCTCGAGATGGATTACATCGATGAATTTTTCCAGCTGTTTTTCCACCTTTTCCAGAGCGGTGTGAGCTCCCGATACGGTGAGGGTTATGCGATTTACATCGTCGTCGGGGACGGGGCTCGTGGTAAGGCTTTCCAGGCGATAACCCCGGCCGTCGAAGAGACGGGCTATGCGGGAGAGAACACCTTCGTGATTTTCCACTAACAACGATACCGTGTGGGTCATAGAATTCTCCTTTTATACCGAAACGCCTTCGTACAGCATTTGATCGTTTCCCTTGCCGGGAGCGACAATCGGCCAAACGTTGGCTTCCCTATGGATGCGGCAATCGATCACCGCCGGCCGTCGCGTCGCGACGGCCAGGCGGGCGGCCTCGTTCGCCGCGGCCTTGAGTTCGGTCAGGGTTTCCGCCCTGAAGCCCAGGGCTCCGTAGGCTTTGGCGATGGCGGCGAAATCGGGCATGTAGGGAGGACAGTGCGTTCCCGGACTATTGCAGGACCGGGCGCACCAGGCTTGGGACTGGAGACAGGTGGCCGAATAGCGGCGCCGGTAGAACAACTCCTGCCACTGCCGCACCATGCCCAGGTATCCGTTGTTCAGAATGACGACAATCACCGGAAGGCCCTCCTGAACGCAGGTGGCCAGCTCCTGAATATTCATCTGGAACGAACCGTCCCCCGCCACTACGAGGACCGGTTTTTCCGGATCGACCGCCTGCGCGCCGAGTCCGGCCGGAAAGCCGTAGCCCATGGCCCCGAGTCCGCCCGATGTCAGCCAACGTCTAGGTTGCGTAAAGGAAAGATACTGGGCGGCCCACATTTGATTTTGCCCCACTTCGGTGGCTACGACGGAATCGGGAAAAATGAGGCTCAGCGCCTCCAGCGTCTGGCGCGGGCTCGGGTATTGCTCCTCGCCGGAGTTGGCCGCGGCGAACTCGAGATTGCTTTTCGACTCTCGGGCGAATTTTTCCTCGGTCCTTCTGAATTCTTCGATTTCATCCAGCCAAGGCCGGTATTTCTTGGCGTTATGCGATTTGTCAATCAGGGGCTCGAGGTCCTCGAGAACATGGCGCAGATCGCCGACGATCGGAATATCCACCCCGATGTTCCTTCCGATGGAAGAAGGGTCGATATCGACATGAACCTTGATCGCCGAAGGGGCGAAGCGTCTTGTTTCTCCCGTGGCCCTGTCGTCGAAGCGAACCCCGAGGCCGACCAGGAGGTCGCAGGCGGTCAAGGCTTTGTTGGCGGTGATCGAGCCATGCATGCCCAACATTCCCAGATTCAAGGGATGCCGGGAATCCACCACGCCGATACCCATGAGGGAGGTGACGACCGGAACGCCCGTGGCGGAGAAAAGCCTGCGAAATCGCTGGGTCGCGTTGGCGATCACGACTCCCCCGCCTACGAAAAACAATGGCCGTTCGGCCTTTCGCAGGGTTTCCGCGAGGGCCTGCAGAACCTTCGGATCCGCCTTTCCCACCGGCTTGTAGCCCCGTATGAGGACTTCCTCAGGGTAGCTGTCCTCGTAGCCTTCGTTTTGGACGTCCTTCGGCACATCCACGACGATTGGTCCCGGGCGCCCGTTGGCCGCGAGAAAGAATGACTTGCGCAGGGTTTCGGCCAGGGCTTCCCGCCTGCCGACCAGGTAGTTGTGTTTAGTCACCGGCTGGGTGATCCCGACCGTGTCCGCTTCCTGAAACGCGTCGTTTCCGATCATCTCCCGACTTACCTGCCCGGTAATGCATACCAGCGGAACCGAATCGAAGCGGGCGGTGGCCAGGCCTGTCACGGTGTTCGTGGCTCCCGGACCGCTGGTGGCGATGCAGACCCCGACCTTGCCGGTAACCCGGGCGTACCCGTCCGCCGCGTGAACGGCCGCCTGTTCGTGGCGGGTCAAAACCACCCTGATATCCCTGGCGTCGTACAGAGCGTCGAAAATCGGAATCACCGCCCCCCCCGGATAGCCGAAGACGCAGTCCACCTTTTCGCGCCTTAAGGCTTCGACGATCATTTGCGCTCCAGTTCTTACCACGATCCGGCTCCTTCTGCGGGGATTTCCCCTAACGAAAAAAAAGGCCGTTCTTCCCGAAGGAAGAACGGCCTAGTGCTCGCCTGGCGGCAGGCAGTCTATTCTTCCATCTTCTCCCCGGAGGGGATAATAATAATGGAGGAAATAATAATGACGCCGATTCCGGCTTTGACTGCCATAATGCTGCTGAGTAAAATATATCCTATTCCTCTTGTCAATAGCGAAAGTGAAAAAAATTTCCATTCCGGGAGAAAATGTATAAAAATCGAAATTTACGGCGATTTGGGATTGACAATCGACTTTAGCTTGTTTAACAATCGGGCAATCATGGATCGAAGCTTCCAGGTCGGCATCATTATTATCATTTCCTCGATTATTATCCCCGGCAGGGGAGCGGAGGAAGTGTAGACAGCCGCTTAGGCGGGCGTCGTACGGCGAAACAGAGGCCGTCCTTCCTTCGGGAGGGACGGCCTCTTCGTTTTTCCGGAGTTCGCAGAAAGAAACGGAGGGTGAAGATGCGGAACAGTTTTGAATCGAAGGTTTTCAAGAGCGAAACCGTGTGGCTCGGGCCTCACCAGGAGATGGTCGTGCGCGGCGGAAGGAACCTTTTTCCCTTGCTGCCCAAGGCCTTCGAAGGGCTGAGGCAGATCGGCGTGCTGGGCTGGGGAAGTCAGGGACCGGCCCAGGCGCAAAACCTGCGGGAATCGCTGGAGGGTACCGCCATCAAGGTAAAAGTGGGTCTGCGCCCCTCCTCCGCCTCCTGGAAATCCGCCCAGGCTGTCGGTTTCACCGAGGAAAGCGGAACCCTGGGCGAGATGATGGCCGTCGCCCGGGAGTCCGATCTTGTGTTGTTATTGATCTCCGACGCCGCCCAGGCCGAACTGTATCCCGAGATTTTCAAGGCGCTCAAGCCGGGGGCTACCCTCGGGCTGTCCCATGGATTCCTCCTGGGGGCGCTCAAGATCAAGGGCGATTCCTTTCCCAAGAACATCAACGTCATCGGCGTCTGCCCCAAGGGAATGGGGCCCTCGGTCCGCAAGCTCTACGTGCAGGGCAAGTCGGTCAACGGCGCCGGAATCAACAACAGCTTCGCCGTGGAACAGGATGTGAACGGCCGGGCGACCGATTACGCCCTGGCGTGGTCCGTGGCTCTGGGGGCGCCCTTTACCTTCAAGACTACCCTGGAGCAGGAATACAAATCCGATATCTTCGGCGAGCGGGCGGTGCTTTTGGGCGGCGTCCACGCCATCGTGGAATTCCTCTTCCGCCACTACCAGAACCTCGGTGCGACGCCGGAAGAAGCCTTTGTCAGGTCCACCGAAAGTCTCACGGGTCCCATAACCAAAACCCTGAGCCGCTCGGGATTCCTGGGGGTCTACGAATCCCTTTCCGAGGAGGGCAAGAGGGTGTTCCGCCGGGCTTACGGCGCGGCCTATTGGCCCAGCTACGAAGTGCACTACGAAATCTACCAGGAAGTAGCCTCGGGCAACGAAATACGCTCGGTGCTCCTGGCCGCCGACAGGATGAAGAAAATCCCCATGGGCAAGATCGACGAGAGCTACATGTGGAAGGTGGGAGAAAAGGTGAGGGCGGCCCGGAGTTCGGCGTCCACACCACTGGATCCCTTTACCGCCGGCGTCTACGTGGCCGCCATGGTCGCCCAGGTTGACCTGCTGGAGGAAATGGGCCATGCCTATTCGGAAATCGTGAACGAGTCGGTGATCGAGGCCGTGGACTCCCTCAATCCCTTTATGCATTTCAAGGGTGTTTCATTCATGGTGGACAACTGCTCCATCACCGCCCGTTTGGGAAGCCGCAAGTGGGCGCCGCGCTACGATTACCTCTACATGCAGCAAGCGGCCCCCATCTGGGCCGCCGGCAAGGGCGAGGACGAGGGGCTTTGGAAAAAGTTCTTGGAGCATCCGGTGCACAAGGCCCTGGCCACCGCTTCCTCCATGCGCCCCAGCGTGGATATCGCCGTGGGCGGCTGAAGGGAAGCGTTCGAAGACGTTTGTATTGACTGAGGGCGCGGCTCGCTTTATAGTGCAATCGACTTGATTGTTGGTGCCATGGAAGCGGGCCCCGCGGTTTGCAACGGCAAGATTTGACTCTGATTCAACGGCCAGGGTCGGGACTGTCCAGGGAGTCCTCGCCCTGGCCGATTTTAAGCGCAGGAACCGTCCAGGTGGTTTTTTAAAAGCCGTCTGACTTTTGAAAAATCCTCGATTTTCTTAAAAAGCAGGATTATTGCCCCGTGCGATCTTTTTTCGATCATAAGGCTACAGTCTCCCGCAGGCGAGCTAAGGAATTGGCCGCCTGGCCTCTGTACGCCCAGGTTTTTTCCATCGCCGCGCCTGTGGTGGTGGAGCTGATTCTCACCTCCCTCACCCAGATGGTGGATATAATCATGGTCGGCAAACTGGGCGCCCATGCGATCTCGGCGGTCGGAGTGACCAACCAGCCTCGGTTCATCATGCTCGCCAGCTTTGTGGCGCTCAATGTCGGCACCACCGCCTTGGTCGCCCGGTTCAAGGGGCAGGGCAACAAGAAGGACGCCGAACTCGTCACCGGGCAAACCGTCATGCTTTCGATCAGCCTCGCCTTTCTCTTGTCCCTGCTGGGAATACTATTCGCCAAGCCCATGGTGCGTGTCATCGGCGCCGGGACGGATATACTGGACGAAGCGAGCGCTTATTTTCGAATACTCATGTTCGGCTTCATTCCCACGGCGTTGCCGATTTCCATTTCCGCGCTTTTGCGCGGCGTGGGGGATACCAAGCTGGCGATGAAATACAATATCACCGCGAATCTGGTGAACATCGTCTTCAATTATCTTCTCATTTACGGAAAATTCGGTTTTCCCCGCCTGGAAGTGCGCGGCGCCGCCATCGCGTCGGTAATAGGCTATACGGTAGCCTGCGCCATGGCCATTTGGGCGATCCTCGGCCGGCCTTTTCGAAAGCCGGGCAAGGCCGCCTCGGAGTTTATCGAGCTCCACTTCAGTCGATGGAACTTTTTCCCGAATCTTCCCATGCTCGGCCGGATCTTCAGAATCGGCCTGCCCTCGGCGGTCGAGCAGTTCGTCCTGAGGCTGGGGCTCGTCCTCTACACCATCACCATAACATCCTTAGGCACGACGGTCTTCGCGGCCCACCAGGTGGTGCTGTCGATATTGAACATGTCTTTTGTCAACGGACAGGCCTTCGGAATCGCCGCGACCAGCCTGACCGGCCAGTCCCTCGGCCGGGCCCGTCCCGACAGGGCCCGGCGGGCCTCGGCGGCCTGTCAAAAGGCGGGGGCTCTCATTTCGACCCTCATGGGCGTTCTTATGTTCATATTCCGGAAACCGCTGGTCGCGCTCTTTTCGAGCGAGGCGGAGATACTCGCCCTTGGCGCGGGGATCATGATTTTCGCCGCGCTTATTCAGCCTTTTCAATCCTCCTTTCAGATCTATGCCGGAGCGCTCCGGGGCGCCGGGGATTCCCTCTTTCCGGCCATAACCCTGGGTATCGGGATTCTCGGAATCAGGCCGCTGTTTTCCTCTATCTTCATTCAACAGTTCAACATGGGGCTCTATGGGGCCTGGAGCGCCCTGATGATCGACCAAATATTCCGGTTTTTCATTATTCAGGTGCGGTATCGCCGGGGAAGATGGGTTTCGATAAAAGTCTGAAGCTTGCGTTGCCGATGAGGGCTGTATATCATCATTTCATGGCGAAGACACACGCGGCCAAGCGACTCTGGTTCAATCTAGCCGCCCGGGGGCTCACGAGCCTGCGCCAGAAACTACCCACCCTCCTTTCGGGCAAGGGGAGTCTTAAGTTGATTCCCTCGGAACTGGAAGTGCAAAAGGCTTCCAATCCCCTCATAGTAACCGACGCCACTCTCATACGGGCGGGGCTGGTCTTTCGGCTCACCGCGCTGCTTTCCGAAAGCTCGATCCCCTTCGCCATATTCGACGGCGTCCTGCCCGATCCAAGCTTCGAAGTCTGCGAGCACGGGCTGGCGGTGCTCAAGGACAATGCCTGCGATTCGGTCATAGCCCTGGGCGGAGGTTCGGTGATCGATGTGGCCAAAATAATCCGCATGGCCGCCACCCATAAAAAACCGGTAAGCGCTTTCAGGGGCCTGCTCCCCTGCAGAAATTCGGGATTACCCCTCATCTGCGTGCCCACCACCGCCGGCACCGGCGGCGAAGCCACCGCCATGGCGGTGATCACCGATCAAAAGCAACATCGCAAGATCAACATACTGGATCCGCGCCTGGCTCCCGACAGCGCCATTCTCGATCC
>LVBN01000131.1 GCA_001603165.1 Spirochaetales bacterium Spiro_12 | reverse complement strand
CGATCATGGCAAAGACAAAGGAAAGCCCGGCCACGGCGTAAAAGCCGGCGGCGCCGACCAGGAGGGCAAGGGCGGCTCCGAAAGCCGCTCCCTGGGATACCCCCAAAAAACCTGCGTCCACCAGGGGGTTGCCGAAAATGCTCTGGAAGACCGCGCCCGAGCCGCCGAGCACCGCGCCTAAAAGGAGGGCGCCCAAGGCCCGGGGCAGGCGCAGGGATAGGAGTACTTTCATCGCTATGTCGTCCCGCCCGAGGGTGAATGGGTTCAAAAGGCCCGGGCGGGGGTAACGGCCCGCCAGGAGGTAGAGGCAGAGCCCGGCGGCGAGGGCGCCGCCTACGAATAGCAGGGCAAGGGAAGATTTCCTCGCCCTCGGGGGCTTCATCGATCGAAATCGCCCGAGAGGCGGCTCTGAATCGTCTTCGAAAAAACCTCGGGGCCCATGGAGTACATAAAGGCGAAAAATTCCCTGGCCGAATCGAGCATGGAGCCGGGGAAGCGGGTTTCGGGCCACAGCACCCGGCATATCCATTCCAAGCCCAGGACCCAACGGGTATCGGGCTGGTCCCAGGAATAAAAATCCTGGGCAAAGCCGAACACCCGGCCATCCTTTACGGCCCCCGTCGAGGCCAGGGCCGGCACCGAGGCCAGGCTTCGGGCCGCGATCCTGGAGTCCCTCCGATAATCCACCACCAGGATCAGATCGGGATTCCAGGCGGCGATCTGCTCAGCGTTCACGGCGGCCCAGCCCGAGCCGGGATTGGCTTTTATCCACACAGCCTCCCCCCCGGCGATTTCCACGAGCCTGGTCTGCATCCAGGATGCCGGCGGGACATCCCAGGTTCCTTCCTGGCCCGAGGAGGCCTGGACAAGGAGAACCCGCGGCGCCCTCCCCTGTTTCGGAAGCGTCCGGAGCCAATTCAGCTTTTGCCGGTAGAAGCCCGCCACAGCCTCCGCCCGCTCCTCCATGCCGAACAGACGGCCCAGATTGGCGATATCGATGAAATAATCCTCGGGTGTTTCCAGGTTCAGGTACAGCTGGGCTATGCCCAGGGCTTCGAGCCCCGGCCCCAGGCTCTTCCTCATCGCGCTTTTCAGGACCACCCTGTCGGGCTTCAGGGATGCGTAGGTTTCGACCCCCGCATTCCTGTCCAGGGAAGGCTTTTTTCCGTAGCCGGGATCGATGGCGGACAAAAAACTGCCCAGCCCCTGATCGGCCCCCGCGACGGCCAGCACCCTATCGCCCGCTCCGGGAAAAAGATACACCGCGTCCGCAACCATGATCACCGCCCTGCCCCCCAGGACGAGGCGATTCTGGGCAAAAGGCGCGGACAAAAAAAACAGGGAACCCACCAACAAGAATACCCATTTAAATCTTCTCATAAACCATAGCCTATACTTCCCGAAACCGCGAAGTCAATGAAATCGCGGTACTCCCGGCATCCCTCGAGCAGACCCGCATGGGAGCCGAAACCTACGACTTTACCCGCCTTGAGAAAGAGGACCTTGTCCACGTATCGAACCGAGGAGAGCCTGTGGGAAGCCGCGAGAATCGTCATTCCCCGGGGCTCCAGCCTCTTCCAAAGGGCTTGCTCGTTGTTCGTGTCCAGGCTGGCGGTCATATCGTCCAGCAGAAGCAGCCGTGGGCGCCTTGCCAGGGCCCTGGCGATGGCGATTCTCTGCTTTTGCCCGCCCGAGACCCCTCCGCCCCGCTGCCCCACCCTGCTCTGTTCCCTATCGGGAAAGGCCAGAATTTCCTGGTCTATCCGGGCGGTCTCGAGAAGAGCCCAGAGTTCCTCATCCTCTATGCGGGGAAGAGGGCCGGGCGATCCAAACGCGACATTTTCCTTCACCGAGCCGGAAAAAAGGAGAGGTTCCTGGGGAACGTAACCCACAAGGCCGGCCCAGGAGGATTCCCGGATTCCCCGGAGCGGAAGGCCGTCGACATAAATGTCTCCCTCCTGGGGCGGCAGAAGTCCCGCTATCGCCTTGAGCAGGGTAGTCTTGCCGCTGCCTATCCCTCCGACGATGAGAATCTTCTCCCCTGCCCGGATATCCACCGACACCCTGTCCAGGGCGGGATTTTCCCTGCCGGGATAACGGAAGGAAATCTCCGATACGGAAATTGTCCCGAAGCTGGAGATCGCATGTTCCGCCGCGGCCGAGTCCGCCGACAAGGTCTCGCCTCCTTCCGCCGGGAAGCACTCCATCTCCCTCAGGCGGTCGATATTGACGAAAGCGCGCTTGCCGAGTATGAAAAGCTGGGGAATGTCCAGCATGGGGTTGATCAGCAGGTTCAAATAGTTATAGAAGGCGTAAAAGGTGCCTATGCTCGTCCTTCCCCGGACAACCATGAGGCCGCCGGCGAATATCAGGGCGATCTGGGCCGCGTAATTGATATTCTGATAGAACATGTTGAGGATGGTCTCAAGCCTGGCCACGCCCATTTCGGTTTCATACCGTTTTTCAAGGACATCGTCGAAGAATCGGTCGTACTTAGCCTCGGAGGCGAAGGATTTGAGTATCCGTACTCCGGAAAAACTCAGCTCCAGCTGCTCGTTGACCGAGGAAATCGCTTCCTCGTTTTGCTTGACCTTGTCGTAGATATTGGACTGGACCTTTGAAAAGATGAGAAGCATGAGAGGAAGGGAAAGAAAGGAGAAAAGCGCCAGCCGCCGGTCCAGAAGCGCCATGGCGACGGCGCAGAAAATGATTTTGGATCCCGATTCCACGGCTCTGAAAATACCCGAGCAGAGAAACCAGGCCAACTTGGGGAAATCGTTGATGTCCGAACTCAGCCTGGTCACGATGTCCGGGGAGCTGAAGGCGGAAAAGAAGCGATAATCCTTTTCGGCGACCAAGGAAAAATAACGCTTTCGTATCAGGTAATCGAATATATTGTTGATCGCTCCCCTGACGCCGGGGAAAAATCCCACGATGAGGGCGGCGAATCCCAGGGCGGAAAAATACAGGACAGCCTTGGAAAGGGCGCTTTTCAAGCCCTCCTTTTCGGAGGACCCGGCGGCCCGCTCGAGAAGGTCGAGGAGGGACTTGGTCAACAGGGGAAAGCTGACCGCCACAAGGCTGGAGAGGAGGCTCAAACAGAGCAGCAGGACGATCAGCCCCTTTTTCTGCTTCCAGACCTCCCAAATCCAGGCCAGATGAGTAGTGGGCTTCATAGGCTTTTCCCGGCGACGAACTGTCGATCCACCAGTTCTTTGTATTCGGGAAACTCGGTGTAGAGCCGACTGTGGGTTCCCCGGGCGGCTATCCTCCCCTGGGAAAAGAAGAGTATCTGGTCAGCGTGGATGACCGTGGAAAGCCTGTGGGCCACGATGAGGGAGGTTCTCCCCTTTAACAGGGTGGCCAGGCTTGCGCGTATTCTCTCCTCGGTTTCCATATCCACCGAGGAGGTAGCCTCGTCCAGGATGACCAGCTCCGGATCGGCGCAGAGGGCCCGGGCAAAGGCTAAAAGCTGTTTCTCCCCGGCGGAGAGATTTCCTCCCCGCTCCCAGAGATTGGTCATAAGGCCCTCGGGCAGCGAGGATACGAAATCCGAGGCCCGCACCTGCTCCAAGGCCGCCCACACCCGCTCGGGGCCGATTTCGTCGTTATACACCCTAATATTGTCCAGGACGGTGCCGGGGAAGAGGTAGACATCCTGGAGCACCAATCCGATTTTACGCCGCCAAGACTCCAGATCGAAGCCCGCCAGGTCCTCCCCGTCCAGGCTCAGCCTTCCTTTTTGAGGTTTCATAAAACCGCAGAGCAGGCCCACGGCGGTGGACTTTCCCGAACCGGAAGCGCCGACTATGGCGGTCGTGCCGCCCTTCGGAATGCTGAAAGATATGTCTTTGAGAATCCAATCCTCCCCCCGGTAGGAGAACCACAGGGACTCGAAGCGGATTTCCTTTTTCAGGTCCGCCTTTCTGGCGCCCCAGGAGCTCGACTCGGGGCTTAAGTCCATGATCGAAGCGATCCTTGCCATGGAGGCCTTGGCCAGTTGTATTCTTCTGAGACTTTCGGCGATATCCAAAACCGGCCGCATGAGGGAGGCGCCGTATTCGATGAAAAGGAGCAGGGTTCCAAGGCTCATAAAGCCGGCGGCGACCTTTTCCCCGTAGAGCCAGATCAGGGCCACGATGAAGAGGGGTCCGGCCATGGCCTCCAGTGCCGAACTGGCGGAAAACTCCAGCAATGACACCTTGGTATCGTTATCCCGCTTCTTCCTCCCCGATTCGTCCAGGCTGTCCCGGGCCCAGCCGCGGCGGTTGAAGACCTTCAGAATTTCCATTCCCTGGACGAATTCGGTCAGTTTGGCGACGATGGTGGAATAGAGGGAGCGGGAGGATTCGTAAAGCCCGATTATGCGCTTATAGAAAACGAGCAGAATCCCCAGGAAGCCCGCCGCCGTGACCAGCATAGCCAGGGACAGTACCGGGGCGATGAGGGCGGTTACAAAAAACATCCCCGCCATCATAAGTATGCTGACAATGAAGGTGAGCCCCAGGGAAGAGAACAGATCCCGTACCTTTTCGGTATCGTTCTCCGTCCTGGCCATGAGTTCCCCGACAGGATGAGCGTCAAAATACGCCACCGGCAAACGCAAGAAGCGGGCGAATAAATCCTTCTTGATCCTCGTCACCACCGCCAGGCCGAGTTTCATCATCTGTATCGTTCCCAGATAATTCAAGAACCCCGAGGAGAGCACGAGAAGAAGATAGAAGCCGGCGTAGCGAAAAAGGAGTTCGACGTCGCCGGCGGGCACGGCGCGATCGATGATAGCCCGGAGCAATAGGGGCTGAAGCACTCTGCCGGCGGCGATGGCCAGCAGCGTCAGGAGACCTGTCGCGGCATATCGTTTGTGCGAGATCGCGTAAGAAAAAATCGTTGCGGCGTACGAAGCGGCGTGCGGTTTCATCAGGGTATGGAGATATAGTATACCCTGTCGAAAACCTTTAGCGATACTCCTCCCAGGCCTTTATTTCAAAGCCCTTGGCTTTGTGACTCTCCAGCGCGTCGATGAATTGCTTGGCCACCTTTATATTGGTGAACAGGGGGATGTTGAAATCCACAGCCGCCCTCCGGATCAAATAATCGTTCTTGAGTTCCCTTTCCTCGTTGTTCTTCGGAATATTTATCACCAAATCGAACTGCCGGGCCTTGAGCATCGTGGCGATATTGGGTTCGGCCTTTTCCAGGGGCCAGGCCAGGCGAGTACAGGCGAGGCCGTTGCTTGTCAGGAAGCGGGCGGTGCCACCGGAGGCGAAAAGTTCATACCCCATGGCAGCCAGTTTTTTCGCGCTGTCCAGAAATTCGATCTTGTCCTGCAGGGGCCCGGTGGACAAGAGAACATTCTTTTTGGGGATTTGATAGCCCACCGAGAGCATGGCCTTCATGAAGGCATCGTCCAGGTCGGTGCCTATACAGCCCACCTCGCCCGTGGAAGCCATTTCCACGCCCAGGATGGGGTCGGCCCCATGGAGGCGGGAGAAGGAGAACTGTGCGGCCTTGACCCCCACCCAGGGCAGATCCAGCGCCGAAGAGCTCGTTTTGGGGAGTTCGGCGTTGAGAATGGCCCGGGTGGCCAGGTCTATCATGTTCACCCTGGAAACCTTGGAGCAGAAGGGAAAGCTCCTGGATGCCCTCAGGTTGCACTCGATCACCCGTATCTTGTTGCGCTGGGCCAGGAACTGAATGTTGAAGGGGCCGGTGATCTCCAGCTCGGCGGCGATTTTTTCGGTTATACGCCGTATCTGGCGAATCGTTTCGATATACAGGCGCTGGGCGGGCAAGACCACCGTGGCGTCGCCGGAGTGGACCCCGGCGTTTTCTATATGCTCGGTGATGGCGTGGAATAGTATCCTGCCCCGGGAGGCCACGGCGTCGATCTCAATCTCCTTGGAGTTCTCGATGAACTTGGAGACCACCACGGGATGCTCGGGCGAGAGTTCGGTGGCCAGACTGAGGAACTTCCTGAGCCTGATCTCGTCCCAGGCCACGTTCATAGCCGCTCCGGAGAGGACATAGCTCGGCCGCACCAATACCGGGTAGCCCACGGTTTTCGCGAACAGAGCAGCCTCGTCCGCCGTCGTCAGGTCCTTCCACTCGGGCTGGTCCACCCCCAGTTCGTCCAGGAGGGCGGAAAATTTGTTCCTGTCCTCGGCCCTGTCTATGTTGGACGAGGAGGTGCCCAGGACCACGGCGCCCGAGTCGTAGAGCTTCATGGCCAGGTTGTTGGGAATTTGTCCCCCCATCGAAAGGATGACCCCCTCGGGGCGCTCGAATTCGTATATGTCCAGCACCCGTTCGAGGCTGAGCTCCTCGAAGTAGAGCCTGTCGCAGACATCGTAATCGGTGCTCACGGTCTCCGGATTGCAGTTGACCATGATCGTGCGCCGGCCAAGCTTTCGCGCGGTCTGTATCGCGTTCACGCAGCACCAGTCGAATTCCACGCTGGAACCGATCCTGTACGGGCCGGAGCCGGGCACGATGACACCGGCGCCCGAGGGGCTCACATCATCCTTGCTCCCCGAATAGGTGAGATAAAGGTAGTTCGTCTCGGCGGGGAACTCCGCCGCCAGGGTGTCGATCTGCTTGACCGAAGGCAGAATTCCCTTTGCTTCCCTGAAAGCCCGGATTTCCTGTTCCTTCTGCCCCAGGATCGAGGCGAGGCCTTCGTCGGAAAAGCCCATGCGCTTGGCCGAACGAATCAGGTCCACATAGGCTTGGCCCCGGGGCTTTTTTCCTCTCCCCGCTTGGACGAGGCTTTCTTCCGTCTTCCGTACCGCGGCGATGCGGCTCAAAAACCAGGGATCGATCTTTGTGGCCTTATGCACCGCCTCGACGCTCCAGCCTTCGGCGAAGGCCCTGTAGATGGCGAAGAGCCTCCGGTCCGTGGGCTGGCGAAGGGCCGTTTTGAGGGAAAGAAAATCAGGACCCAGGAGCCGGACTTCGTCCGACAAGCCCCGGGCGCCCATGCCCGTCATGCGGATGGCCTTTTGCAGGGCTTCCTCGAAGGTTCTTCCTATGGACATCACCTCGCCCACCGACTTCATCTCGCTCCCCAGGTGGGTGTCCACTTCCTTGAATTTGGAGAGATCCCAGCGGGGGATCTTGACCACACAGTAATCCAGGGCCGGCTCGAAGCAGGACTTGGTGGCGACGGTGATCTTGTTGGGAATTTCCGCCAGGGAAGCCCCCAGGGCGAGCTTGGCCGCCACGTAGGCCAGGGGATATCCGGTCGCCTTGGAAGCCAGGGCGGAGGAGCGGGACAGCCGGGCGTTCACCTCGATGATTCTGTACTCCTCCGAAGCAGGGTCCAGGGCGTACTGGATATTGCATTCCCCTACGATCCCGATGCTGCGGATGACCCGGAGGGCCACGGTGCGCAGCATGTGATACTCCCGATCCGTGAGGGTCTGGGAAGGAGCCACCACGATGCTTTCCCCGGTGTGGATGCCCAGGGGATCGAAGTTTTCCATATTGCAGACGGTGATGCAATTGTCGAACCTGTCCCGCACGACCTCGTATTCGACCTCCTTCCAGCCCCCCAGCCATTCCTCCACCAGCACCTGGGGCGAAAGGGAAAAAGCCTTTTCGCAGCGCGAGATGAGCTGTTTCTCGTTTTTGCAGAGCCCCGAACCGGCACCGCCCAGGGCGAAGGCCGCCCGCACCATCACCGGATAGCCGATCCTGGCGGCGGCTTCTTGCGCCTCCTCCAGCGTTACCGCGGCGACGCTCCGGGGAGTCTTGGCGCCGATGCTATGGAGCTTGTCGGCGAAGAGTTCCCTGTCTTCGGTCAAGCGAATCGCCTCCACGGAGGTGCCAAGCACCTCCACCCCATACTTGTAGAGAATCCCCTGGTCGTAGAGCTGGAGGCCGCAGTTGAGGGCGGTCTGTCCGCCGAAGGCCAGGAGGATCCCGTCGGGGCGCTCCTTTTCGATCACCTTTCTGACGAACTCCGCGGTGAGGGGAAGAAAATAGGTGGCGTCGGCCATACCCTCGCTGGTCTGGATCGTGGCGATATTGGGATTGATGAGCACCGACTTGACTCCCTCTTCCCGCAAGGCCTTGAGCGCCTGCGAGCCGGAGTAGTCGAACTCCCCCGCCTGGCCGATCTTGAGGCCGCCCGATCCGAGGACAAGTACTTTTTCCGGTTTTTTCATGCTTTCCTCCGATGAGTGGCCCGTCCGGCGGCTTCGGCGATAAAGGCCTCCAGCAGAAACTGGGTATCCCTGGGGCCGGGGCAGCCCTCGGGGTGGAACTGCACGGCGCTAAAAGGCTTGCGTTGGGAGCGCAGGCCTTCGATCGTCCCGTCGTTGGCGTTGACGAACCAGGGCGCCCATCCATGGGGGATGCTTTCTTCCCTGACCGCATAACCGTGGTTTTGGCTCGTCATAAAACAGCGTTTGCTCCCCAGCTCCAGGGCGGGCTGGTTTTGCCCCCTGTGGCCGTAAGGCAGTTTATAGGTATCGGCCCCGGCCGCCAGGGCCAGTATTTGATTTCCCAAGCATATTCCGAAGATGGGAGTGTCGCCCTGGAGCGCGCGCCGCACCGAAGCGATGGTCTTGGTACAGGCCTTGGGGTCGCCAGGGCCGTTGGAGATGAATATACCGTCGCAGTCTATGCCCTTGAGATCGCTGTCCCAGGGGAGACGGAGCAGGTTCGCTTTCGCGTCCAGCATGATCCTGAGGATATTGGCCTTCACTCCGCAGTCGATCAGCGCGATCGTGGGGCCGTCGGGATTTGTCTGGTACAGTTTCGGCGCGTCGCAGGATACCTCCGCCACAGGATTAGTCTCATCCGGCCCGGGATGCTCGCCCGTGGAATCTTCCGACTCCGGGCCGCCGGCGGTCGACGGGTTGTCCAGAACAATTTTGCCCCGCATAACCCCCCGTTCCCGAAGCGCCTGGGTGAGGGCCCTGGTATCGATTCCCGCGATTCCCGGAATACCCTCTTCTTCCATCCACGCCGAAAGGCTGCGTTTCGCGCTGTAATGGCTGGGCTCCTCGCTGAGTTCGGAAATGACGAGACCAGAGACCTGGATTCTCTCGGACTCGAAATCCAAGGGTATACCGTAGCGGTCGAATTTTAGCGCCGGAACCCCGTAGTTGCCCACCAAGGGATAGGTGAGGACGAGAATCTGGCCTTTGTAAGAAGGATCGGTCAGGGACTGGGGATATCCGACCATGCCGGTGGAGAAGACGACCTCTCCCGAGGAAGGATGTAAGGCGCCAAACGCCTGGCCCCTAAATTCGCTGCCATCTTCCAGAAGAAGCGCGGCCGCGCGCTTTGTGGATCCCATGGAATCTCCTTAGGTCAGAACTATCGTCATAAAGCCTTGCACCCGCATCTCGAGCCTGGGCCTAGGCTGCGCCCCCAGGCGCGTGGAAGGGCGGCACTCGGGCTGTATGGCGAATTTTGAATAAAGTAACGTCCCAAGCGGGTTTATTCAAGGGGAAGCCCAGGATTTTCGACAGATTTTGTATATTTTTTGCATATTTATTCAGTATTAGCCAAGGACTGTTCACTACCACATTTTTGAAGCATTTCTAAACTCCGGAAAAGCCTACCTGATCAGTTCCGCCAGGCTCGCGCCGCTGAGCAAAAGCAGATCGGCGGGCGAGAGGAGCATCTGGAGCCCCCGGCGCCCGGCGCTTACGGAAATCCAATCGAAAAGCGAAGCAGTCTCGTCCAGATAGGTCGGCAGCTTTTTCTTCATGCCTAGAGGCGAACAGCCTCCCCGCTGATACCCGGTCAAAGGCTCCAGGTCCTTGAGCGGCAACAGGGCGCAGGATTTGTCGCCGATCGCCCCGGCGGCCTTTTTGAAATCTATCTCGCAGGGACCGGGAATGATGCACACGAACGGGCCTTTCCTGTCGCCGACGACGACGATGGTCTTAAAAATCCGGTCGGGATCGATGGAAAGGCGTTCCGCCGCGTGAAGGGCGGAAAGATCATCGTCCACTGAATAGCTGAGCAGCCTGAAGGAGACGCCATGGCTTTCCGCGAGCCGGACGGCGTTGGTTTTATCCGGCTTCCTGCTCATGCCGTTCCTTTCGGACTTGGGCCTTCCGCAAGGCCGTATTTCCTGAGGAGCCTTTCATAGTCCTCCGGCTTGTCGATATCTTCGAGGATGCCGTCGCAGGCGGTCTCCACCCAGGCTTGTTCAAGCTTGCTCACGGTTTCCTTGAGGCTTTCGGCTTCCCTGACCGCCAGCAGGAAGGGAAGGAAGGAGAAGGGGAAAAAAACAGGGTGTCCTTTTTTCCCTTTTATCGAAGGAAACAGCAAGGCAGGGGGCAATTGGGCGGTCTTTCGCGCGGCCGCCGCCTCGGCCAATGCCTTATACACGCCGGGATCGACAAAGGGCATATCCGCGTGGGCCAGGAAAAAGCCCTCTTGGTTATTTCCAAGGGCCGCGACGCCTGCCCTGAGAGAGCCGACGCGGCCTTCCATCCAGCGCGGATTATGCGCGAAGATCAGCTTTCCCCGGGAAAGCCCGGACCGCTTTAGGCTTTCTCGCACCAGGTCGCCATCCTTCCCCGTCACGACGACGAGGGGATCGCAGTGTTCGATGGCCGCACGGGCCGCACGGGCCAGGACGGTTTCGCCGCCCAGGGGAAGAAGAAGCTTGGCCCCCCCCTTCATTCGCAGGCCCGCCCCGGCGGCCAGGAGAACGCAGGGGTAGGCAGGCGTTTTATTTTGTTCTTCCATCGCGGAATCCCGATCGCAACTCTTTCATCCTTTGGCTCGCCACAAGCTTCAAACGAGCGATTTCCTCCAAGGTCCTTTCGGGCGCCGGCCCGCCGGTTTGATTCCTCCGGGCGACGCAGGCGCCGGGCTCCAGATAGGCCCGGAGTTCCCGCCAGGAAACGCCGGCCGAGGCGAACACCCCGCTCGCCGCCCCGACATCCTCCGCTTCGAGCTCCGTCAGTCTTTTGTCCTGGGCCAGGCAACGCTGCACCAGGGCCTTCGCCGCCTGGTAGGCGGTCCTGAAGGGAATCCCCTTCAACACCAAATACTCGGCCACATCGGTAGCCTCGAGAAAACCCTCGTCCAAGGCCTTTCGCATCCTGTCCTTTCGTGGTTCCAGGGCGCTTACCAGGACCGCGAATGCTTTAAGGCAGGCCGTCGTCGTGGTCTCCAGGTCGAAGAACAATTCCTTATCTTCCTGCAAATCGCGGTTATACGCGTAAGCAAGCCCCTTTTGAAGCACGAGAAGGGCCTGGAGGTTCCCGAAGACCCTGGCGCTCTTGCCGCGGATAAGCTCGGCCGGGTCGGGATTGCGCTTTTGCGGCATGATGGAAGAGCCCGTGCTGGCCGAGTCCCCTACCCGCACGAAGCCGTATTCGCTGGATGCCCAAAGCGCCATATCCTCGCAGGCCCTGGAGAGATGCGCCATCAGATTCGCGCAGGCCGCGGCGTACTCGACGCAGGCATCCCTGTCCGCCACCGCGTCCATGGTATTGCGCGAGGGCCGCGCGAAACCCAGGACCGACGCGGTTCTCTCCCTATCTATCGGCAGTCCGGAACCGGCCAAGGCCCCCGAACCGAGAGGGCATTCGTCAGCCCTGGCTCGCCCGTCCCGGAACCGGGAGGCATCCCGTTCCAAGGCTGCGCCCCAGGCCAATAGATGATGGGCCAGGGTGATGGGTTGCGCCCGTTGCAGATGGGTATAACCGGGCATCAGGCTATCGCTGTTTTTCTCGGCCAGCTGAACAATCGCCTCGATGGCCGAATAAACAGCAGCCTCGGTCCGCTGGAAGGCTTTTACAATGCGGAGCCTGAAGGCCGTCGCCACCTGGTCGTTCCGACTCCTGCCGGCGTGCACGGCTTTTCCCACCTCGCCCAGCCGCCGGGTAAGTTCGGCTTCGATAAAACTATGGATATCCTCGCTCTCCGGATCCGGGAAAAGCTCGCCTGCGGCCGCCTCGGCCCGCATTGTCCTCAGGCAATCCGCGATCGCTTCCGCATCCTGCTTGCCCAGGATACCTCGTTCCCCAAGCATGGTCGCATGGGCGATGGAAGCTTGAAGATCTTCGTCCAGCAGCCTCGAGTCTATCGATAAGGAAGAAAGAAAAGTTTCGACCTCCGGAGAGAGCCCCGAAGCCTTCGTCCCATCCTGCCATAATTTCGCCATTGGAAAACCCCTGTCCCTATGATAGAGAGAGGCGCCGCAACCCGTCCAGGGCCGCGGCGCCTCTCTCGAAATTAAAAAAAACCCGAGGATTTTTCAAAGTCGGAGGAGTTTTGAAAAATCCAGGGACATCATGCGTACGCTTCAGTCCCCCGCGGGGGCCGTATACCCCGAGCTTCCCGGCTTTACGACATCCGGACCCGAGGCGCTGCCGTCCTTGGCGATCCGGGCTTCCAACCTGGCCCTTACCTTGGTGGGAAGGCCGAAAAGATTGATAAAGCCCGTGGAATCCCTGTGGGAGAAGAGAGGGCCGGTGGTGAAGCTGGCCAGGCTGGCGTCGTAGAGCGAGTAGGGAGAGCTTGCGCCCGCATGGATGATCGATCCCTTGAACAGCTTGAGGGTCACGGTGCCCGTCACCACGTTCTGGGTGGAATCCACGAAGGCGCAGAGCGCCTTGCAAAGGGGGGAGAACCATTCGCCCTCGTAGAGAATCTCGGCGAAACGCTGGGCCACGGTGAGCTTGAAGGAAAGCGTCTTTTTATCCAGGCAAAGCTGTTCCAGCTTGTCGTGGGCTTCCATGATGATTGTTCCGCCCGGGGTTTCGTAGACACCCCTGGACTTCATGCCGATAACCCTGTTCTCCACCATGTCCACGATGCCCACGCCGTGGGCGCCCCCGATTTTATTCAAGGTTTTGACCAGGGACACCGGATTCAACCTCTTGCCGTTCACCGATACGGGAATCCCTTTTTCAAAACCGAGGGTTATATATTCCGCCTTGTCCGGCGCCTTTTCCGGGGGCACGGACATCTTGAGCATACCCTCCAGCCTGGGCTCGTTGGCAGGGTCCTCGAGATCCAATCCCTCGTGGCTTATATGCCAGAGATTGTCGTCCCGGGAGTAGGAATCGGACTTCTTCATGGGCACGGGGATCCCGCGCTTTTCCAGATATTCGATTTCCTCTTCCCGGCTCTGGATATCCCAGATTCTCCAGGGGGCTATCACTTCCATTTCCGGAGCGAAGGCCTTTATCCCCAGTTCGAAACGCACCTGATCGTTGCCCTTTCCGGTACAGCCATGGGCCACCGCATGGGCCCCCTCGGCCAAGGCCACCTGGGCCAGCCCCTTGGCCAGGAGCGGACGGGCGGCCGAGGTTCCCAAAAGATATTTCTTTTCATAAGGACTACCCGCCTTGACGAGGGCCCAAAGATGCTCCGATACGAATTCCTCTTTCTGATCCAGACGAATGAACTTTTGGGCGCCGGACGAGAGCGCTCGTTTTTCCATGGCAGCCCAGTCGGCTTCCTGCCCCACATCGCCGCACACCGCGACTACTTCGCAGTCGTAGCTTTCCTTGAGCCAGGGCACGATCACCGTCGTATCCAGGCCGCCCGAATAGGCTAATACTATCTTCTTCTTCATGACAGGGATTTTATGCATATAATATGAATAATTCAAGGGGTTTGCGGCTGTTTTATGCATATTTATTGAATAACGAACGATGACCGAAAAAAAACAAGCCTCTGTGCTCCGCCGGAGAAAGCTAAAGAGAAAGGCCGGCCGGGAGCATCCCGGCCGGCCTTTCTCGGCGCAAAAGACAAATCCGAATCACTTCCACTTGGCCAGGTCCAATTCCTTTTCGGTCTTGGCGATGATCGCGGTTCCGGCCATATCGCCGGTGACGTTGATACAGGTACGGCCCATATCCAGGAGGGCGTCGATACCAAGAATCATGGCATAGGCCGCGGCCACCGCCGAGCCCTCGGTGACCTTGAGGCCGATGGACTCCAGCACCATGAGAAGCATGATGGCTCCGGCGCCGGGTACGCCCGCGGTGCCGATGGACGCCAATGTGGCGGTGATGATGACCGTGAGCTGCTGGCTGAAGCTCAGGGGCTGGCCGATGGCATTGCCGATGAACATGGCGCAGACGCCCAGGTAGATGGCCGTGCCGTCCATGTTGATGGTGGCGCCTAAGGGCAGGGTGAAAGAAGCGATGGAGCGGGGAGCTCCCAGGTTTTCCTCGGCGCAACGCAGCGTAATAGGCAGGGTGCCCGAGGAGGAGCGGGTGACGAAGGCGGTGATCATCGCCTCGTTGGCCCCTTTGAGGAACTTGAAGAAACCAAGCCTGAAAACCGACAACAGCCCGCCGTACACGCCGACGGTATGCACGATCAGGCCGATGTAGACCGTGAGGGTGACGATGAGCAGGGGACCTATGGCCTTGGGACCCTGTTGGGCGAAGACCTGGGCGATGAGGACGAATACGCCGATGGGCGCGTACTGCATTATGCCCGACACGAGCTTGTACATCGACTCGGCGCCGGCGTTCACCACGTCCACGAGGGTGGCGCCCGCCTTGGCCAGCTCCTTGTTCGAGGCGTCTTTGATGTAGGAAAGGGCGATGCCGAAGACGACGGCGAAGAAAATAATGGGCAGCACGTCACCCTTGGCCAGGGAATCGATGGGGTTGGTCGGTACGATATTGAGAAGAATGGTGGCGATGCTGGGAGCCGCCGCCGCCTTTCCCTGTATCCCCGCCGCCCCTACGATATTGAAGCCCGCGCCGGGTTGCAGGATGTTGGCGAAGACCAGCCCGATGAGAACCGCGAAGGCGCTGGTGAGCAAATAGTAGATCATGATCTTGATGCCCACCCTCCCCAGGCGTCCCGGAGCAATGCTGGCCGCTCCGGCGATCAGGGAGAAAAGGATTACGGGCACGACGATCATCTTCAGAAGCCTGATGAAAAGATCGCCGAAGAACTTTGAGTTGTCCACGAAAGGTTTGACCGAGCCGGGGAAGAAACCGAGGATAATACCCAGGATCGCGCCTAAGACGAGACCGATGAGTATGCGCGCCAGGAGGTTGGTCTTGAAATACCAACTAAAAATCCCGCGCTTCTCTTGCTTTTCAGCCATCTTCATTCCTCCTTAGGAACATGCTCGAAAATCCCGCCTCGCAAGGCGACATCTCGACCGAGCGGGCGACGACCAAGGGCAATCATACTCCCAAAAGTTGTTAAACGCAAATATTTTTATTATTTCCGGAAAGCTATGCTGCGCAAGGATATGCTCCCCCGGACAGACTCTTCTCGTTGGGCGGCTACTTTACAGAGCCATGGGGAACGATGCAGGATTATCCTATGAAGACTATAGGCATTCTCGGCGGCATGGGGCCGGAGGCGACGCTTGAGTTTTTCAAGACACTGTTAAGCTATGATCCTGCGGAACGCGATCAGGATCACCTGCATATAATCGTGGAGTGCGATCCCGCCATACCGGACAGAACCGCCCATATCCTCGGCAAGGGGGCGGATCCCGTACCTGCCATGTTGGCTTCGGCGGAGCGTCTGCGTGTCGCGGGGGCCGATATCGTCGGAATACCCTGCATGACGGCGCATCACTTTCTTCCCAGGGTCAAGGAGAACTCCAAGCTCCATTTCGTCTCGGCCCTGGAGGCGATGGAACAGGCGTTGCGCGACACCTATACAAAAGTGAATTCGCTGGGAATCCTGGCCACCGCAGGCACGAAAGCAGCCAAGCTTTACGAGTCCGCGCTGCCGCGTTACGCGATTCTTTGGCCGAACGAGGAAGAGCAAAAAAGCCTGGTGATGGAAGCCATTTACGGCAAGGAAGGAATAAAAGCGGGCAACCGCGGCGAGATTCCGAAAGCCCTGCTCAAGCGGGCTGCAAGGTCGCTCATCGACGGCGGCGCGCAAGCGATAGTCGCGGGTTGTACCGAAGTCCCCCTCGCGCTTTTACAGCGTGATATCGATGTCCCCCTGCTCGATCCAATGCACATGCTCGCCGCCGCCCTGGTACGCGAAGCGAGGAAAGGCTAACCCTCCAGATCGGTACCCTGGCCTACCCGTTGTTTCTCCCGCAGGTTCTTCAAGAAGTTCTCGAACGCGTTTTTAGCCATATCCTTGCACCCCAATCCAAAGGCCAGACCGGTCCCCAAAGCAATCGCGGCGAAGATGATTATGAAAATAGTGCTGATTATCGTTTGCCCAAAGCCAAGCTGCTCGAGCACCATGGTCGCGACGATAAAATAGCCCAGGTACTTTATCAATCTTCCTATAAGGTCAGGGCTGTGAACCGCGGCGTTGCGCGCTATCGTCACGACGAAATTGGACAGAAAGGTTACCACGACGAAACCGATGATCACGGTGATGAGGCTCGCCAAAAGAGTGGGAAGCGCCGAGCGCATCCATGCCGAGAGGGAGCTGGCCGCTCCTTGATCCAGACGCGCCATCGTATTGGACAGGGCGAGGATCATCAGGAACCAATAAAGCAGGTACGCCACCAGCCGGGACGGAGAGTGGTGGACATTGCCCTTTCGTAAAAAACTCGCGATGCCTGTCTTTTCGCTTAAGCGGTCGAAACGCAGCAAGCCTAAGAACTTGGGCACGAGCAAGCGAACGAGTATCGCCACCAGCCAACCTACGACGAAGGTGAGGAGCGCCCCCGCGATGGGCGGCAGATCCTGGGAAAACGACCGTAATGAATCGAATATAGTGTTAATTTCCATCCACGCCTCCTAAATTTTCTCTTGTCCTTAGCGTCCCTCAAGCACAAAGCCGTCGGTGACCAGCTTGTGAATCTGTTCGACGCTCATCCCCTCTATTCCAAGACTCCGCACCGTCCGACCGCTGCTCCTATAATCCTGTTCGCTTACCATTTGCGCGAGATCGATCACCAAGTCGATGGCGGGAGTCGGCACCGACAGCATGCGTCCGATGGAAGCCATGGGCACTAAGCTCATGGGCACATCCTCCCAGATATAACGATGTTGTATAGTCGAAGGGGCTTTGATTCCCGAATAGCCCGAGGTCGCCCGGATCGCCTCATAGAGCGTATCCCCCGGAGAATCGTAGCTGAGATACAGCCATTCGCGGGCGGAAACGGTGCGCACTCCCAGAGCCTGGGCCAGCGCGAGCCTTTCATCGTCCACCCGCTGCAGCACCTTGGCCACCGCCGGGGATACGCCTTGAATGTAGTACTCGAAATTGCCCTGGGTGGACTCTATCCATCCTGCGTTCAACAGCGTGAGGGCGGGATGGAAGATCGCTCCAATGTTTTCCAGACTTGTGGCAAGAACGTTGCTTCCCGCGCTGAATTGGGGAAAGGCCTGGTTGAGCACGCCCTGGGCCTCGGGGGTCATATGGGAAGGCAGGGCGCTCACCGGCACGCCGTTTTTCACCCTGAAAATATGACCCCTATGCCTGTTGATCATGCGGGAAGCATAGACGAAGGTTTGGGCTTCCACGATGACGGGCCGCTGATCAGTGCCCGATCGCCGCAGGGCTTCCCTGAATTCCAGCGCTCCGCCGGTTCGCCCCGGATTGAGGACGACGATTTGCCCATCCCTCAGAAAAGGAGCCATGAGCTCCGCCAGGGGGAGGTGGGCGGTGGAGGGGGTGACGATCATTATTACCTCGGCTCCCTCCAAGGCTGTCCGTATCGAGGAGGTGGCGGTCCGCACCGGTCCGAAGCCTTCCACCGCTCCTTCCAAATCCACGCCTCCGTACCAACGCACGGCGTTGAGGTGTTCATCGGTCCTGTTATAGAGCCTGACTTCGAAGCCCATATAACCCAGGTGCCCAGCCATTGCCAAACCGCCGTTTCCGGCGCCCGCGACGCACCAAACGGCTTTTTTCCCCTTCGCCTTTACCTGCTTGAGTATTTCCCTCACATCGTTCCAGTCTTTACCATTTGCCATGGGAGCCTCCGGGATTGGTAGCCAGGGCGATAGCCTCTTGTATCATTTCGATCCTTCTCCCCACCGGGAGGGGACTTCCCTTCTCGTCCAGAGCCCTGACCCCTCCCTGAACGAGACCTGTGGGGATATGGGCATTGGGGAATTCCTCTTTCAGGTTTGTGAGCCAGGGCAAAGGGAAAACGCCGAATTTCAGCATCTTGTAAAAGCCCTGGGGCGTGTAGGCCCCGGGGATGAGGGTTTCAACGGCGTCGACCATCGCCTTAGCCTGGCGATACAGCTCCTCTTCCCTGACCGCGAGCTCCTCGTTTCGTCCCATATCGTCCACGGCCCCCCGGGCCCGGAGGCGACGATATTCCTGCAAGGCGTGGAGGCTTATCTTGATGCTTTCCTCCATCACATCCGGGTCGGCAAGCCTGAAGGCTTCCGAATAGCTCACCACATGGATGATCTGCGGACTGCCTTCATCCTGGGGTTCGATATCGTCCATCATGGCGGTGACCGCCGCCAACTGAGCCTTGGCCTTTTCGGCGTCGGGAGAGAAGTAGTCCAACCCTCCCCGAGGTTGAAGATAGACCTTAAAACCAGGCTCTTCCAACTCCCGTACAAGACGCAGCAGCGCCCTGGCCTTCGCCAAATCTTGAATGCCCCATAGATATTTGGGCGTATTCAACATGATCTGAAGCACCAGAGCACCAACGCCCTGGAGCTTGGCCGCCTTGGCCGCCACATAGCCGGATAACACGTAGCCCAGGTCGTCGGTGCCGCGGAAGGCGAAGTGGTGGGGCACGTTCGGTTCGAAGGGCTTGCCCGTGGAGGCTATGTATCGCAGGGTGGAAAAGTGTTCCTCGAGATTGGCGAGGACCGGATTCGGTCCTCGCCCGTCCAGCTGGCAGAACCACCAGAACGACAGGGCGTGCCAGGCGATGTCCAGGGTTTTCTCGTTGACCCTGGCCAAAGCAGGAACATCCTTCGTGCCGGCGTAGGTCCTCACCAGCATGGGACGCGCCGCCTCCCACACCGCCGAGAACTCCTCGGGGCTGGCTATGGGCACACCGCCGCCGTTGCTCTTGCCTTCCCAGCTTTCGCCGAAATTGGATTGGGTCAGCTGGGAACTTCCGATGGAAAGAACATCCAGGTATCCTCCCGAGGCGAGTCGCCTGGCCCAGTCCAGAAAAAGTTTCACCGCCTCGTGGCGGTCGTTCAGGTAAGGGCCGGCATGCACCCTCGTGAGCGGAGGCAACCCTCGCGCCAGACTGTGGCCGACCCTGTCTACAAGCCTGTCGCCCCTTAGGCCGAAATTTTTATAGCCTGATCGGTCGATAGGTTTGAGATTGTGATACGTTCCGCTTTTCACCAGCGACTCGCCGAAGGCCATGCGCGCGCTGTCGTACTTGAGCCCTTCGGACATGGAGCTGGGCATGAGTTCATCGGGGATACCCAGCTTTCTCATGGTCTCGTGGGGCGTTTCGTCGCCCATGAATACCCCGGCGGTATCGGGGAAGCGTTCCAGTACCGCCTGGCAAGCCTCAGGCAAACCGGCGAAGAACAGGCCCCGCAGCGTTCCGCCATCCTTGGCCAGAAGTTTCTCCCTGGAAAGAAACTCCCGCAGGGCCGCATAGATCCGCAGCGCGTCCTGGGGATCAAGCCTGTAGCTCAAGCCTAAAAGACTTATGCCCTTGTTGCGTATCCAGGCGCGAAGAAGCCTTCCCCCACCGCCCCGGCCCAAGGCTTCGAGGTCGCGGCTAAGATCCTGGTCGGCGAGCCAGAAAGGCAGACCGCACTGCTCCAAAATCTGGGAAAAGGAAATGATTCCGAGGGTATGAACGTCTATGGAAGGGTGGAGCAAGCCGAATACGTCACCTCTCTCGATCTTGAACACCTCCGCACCTCCTTGGCCTAGGTTTATGCTTCCCTCCCACCCTCTCCTTTTGAGAACTATGTCGCAGGTTAGAAAATAACACGTAATTAGCCTATTCGGCAGTAAAATGAGAATTTTTTTTGACTACGAACTTTTTTGATGCCGAATAAGCTGTTATGACACGGCCTTGGCGGCAGGACCCGCGGGGGACGGTGAAGCCGGGCCTGAGGAGGCGGGGGCGGACGAGCTTGCCGCCGGAGAAGTCTTCTCTTCCTTGGAAGCCCCGGATTCGCCCCTGGGTTCGGAAGAAGATTTGGAAACACCTGTGGCTCCTACCGTCGATTTCCTGGAATCGTTGATGTAAAAACCGCTACCTTTGAAAATGATGCCGCTGCCTCCCCCTATCATGCGACGCACCCGGCCGCCGCACTGGGGGCAGACTTTGACCGGATCCTCGGACATGGCCTGGAATTTTTCGAAGTTGTAATGGCAGTCGCGACACTCATATTCGTATGTAGGCATTTCTGCTACCTCGGTTTGTGTAGAAAATGGAATTGTTCAGTTCGTAGCACAATATAATAAAAAAGCGCGCAAAAGGTAAAGTGGGGACGCCGCGGCCGGGCTACAACCGGGCTGAAACCGGGCCTTACCGAACGATGCCCAGACGCTTTCCCGCCTTGGCGAAGGCCGCCACGGCGAAATCGACCTGGGAAGCCTCGTGGGCCGCGGATATCTGAACCCTGATACGGGCCTTGCCCCGGGGAACCACCGGGAAAGAAAAGCCTATCACGTAGATTCCTTCTTCCAAGAGCTCCTCGGCCAGCCTATGGGCGAGCTTTTCCTCGTAGAGCATCACCGGACAAATGGGGTGGACCCCCGGACGTATATCGAAGCCCGCCTTGGTCATGGCGGTTCTGAAGCGCAGGGTATTTGCCTCCAGTTTGTCTCTGAGCGCCGTGGAGGCGCCGAGCATGTCCAGGGCCTTCAGCGTGCCTCCGACGATCGAGGGCGCGAGGGTATTGGAGAAGAGATAGGGTCTGGCCTTTTGGCGAAGGTATTCCACGATTTCTCTTCTGGAGGCTATGAGCCCGCCCGAACCGCCCCCCAAAGCCTTGCCGAAGGTGGTGGTTATAATGTCCACCCTGCCCGCGACGCCGCAGTGCTCCCAGGTTCCTCTTCCATGGGCCCCCACGAAGCCGGTGGCATGGGAATCGTCCACGAGGACGAGGGCGTCGTAGCGTTCGGCCAGGTCGCAGATGGATTTCAGATCGGCGATATCGCCGTCCATGGAGAAAACGCCGTCGGTGGCCACAAGACGCAGTCTTGCCCCGGCGGCTTCTTTAAGGCAGCGTTCCAGGCCCTTGGAGTCCCGGCCCGTCTCGGGGTCCGGCTCCAGGCTATCACCCATGACCCCATGGGCGTAGACCCAGCGCTTAGCCTTGCACAGCCGCACCCCGTCGATAAGCGAAGCATGGTTGAGACTGTCGGATATGATCGCGCAATCCTCGTCCAGGAGCGGTTCGAAAACGGCGCCGTTGGCGTCGAAGCAGGAAGAGAAAAGAATGGAATCCTCCATGCCCAAAAACTCCGCAGCCCTTCTTTCCAATTCCTTATGGGGCTCCTGGGTTCCGCAGATAAACCGCACCGACGCCAGGCCGTAGCCCCAGGTTTCCATGGCCCGTATGGCGGCCCCACGTATTTCGGCGTTATTCGCCAGCCCCAGATAATTGTTCGCGCAGAAGTTCAGCACTTCCTTGCCGTCGGAAACACGGATCAGGCTGCCCTGGGGCCCGGAAAGCACCCGTTCGTCCTTGTAGAGCCCCTCTGATCTTATCGCCGCGAGTTTTTCATTTAATTCGGATCGAATAGAACCGTACACGCTCTCCTCCTGGCTGCAAAACGCTCAAGGGCGCGGGCGGCCGCGGAAGAATCCCATTACACTGCCCGCGAGGCCGCCGGCTATGTGGGCGAATTGGGAAATGTTGTCCTGTTTGGCCAGGGCGTCCCAAATTTGGCCGCCCAGGTAGACGATCATCACGAGTATGAAACTGAGCGGTATTTCCCCTTTTTTGTAATTAGTTATCGAGGCGAGGATTATCATCATGAAAACGATTCCCGACGCCCCCAGGAGCACCGTGCCGGGAAAGAGGAGTACATTCATAAGACCCGTTATGGCCGCGGTTACCGCAATGCTGAGAAGGAGAAAGCCCGAGCCGTAGGCCGCTTCGAGAAGGGGGCCGAGCAGGAGAATCATGGTGAAGTTGGCCATGTAGTGCTGAACCGAGGCGTGGCCGAAGATGTAAGTGAAGAGCTTTATATAGTCCTGGAATACCTTTGCCCGGAAGGGAACGGGGGTGGAAAACCACAGGGCGGTGAGGGAAGGCATGATCGTAATGGATAGAATGAGCACCAAGGCCGACGCGAAGGCGAAGGTCAGGGTAACCGGAGCGTTATAGCGGATTTTCACAGGCTATCCTCCCCGCCGGACTCTTATTACCCGGCGTTTCTGTTTTCAATTATACATCGAGCACGAGGGATACGGGACAATGATCGGAGCCCATTACCTCCGATTGGATGCCGGCCTTGACCAAGGCCGGCAAAAACCCGGGATCGATGCAGTGGTAGTCGAGGCGCCAGCCCACATTGTTGGCCCTGGCCGAGGGCACGCGGTAGGTCCACCAGCTGTAATGCCCCGGTTCGGGGCAAAGGTGGCGGAAGCTGTCCACATAGCCTGCGCCGGTAAAACTATCCATCCAGGCCCTTTCCTCGGGCAGATAGCCGGGATTACCCTCGTTCTGTTCGGGCCTTGCCAGATCGATGGGCTTGTGGGCGATATTGTAATCCCCGGCAAGCACTAAATGCCTGCCCTTCGCGCGCAGGGAATCGCAGTATTCCAGCATCGCGGCGCAAAAGCGCAACTTGTAATCCAGCCTGGCTCCCATGTCCTGACTGTTGGGGAAATAGGCTGAAAGCAAGACAAAATCGTCAAAATCGGCTATGACGGTGCGGCCCTCGTCGTCGAATTCCGGCAGCCCCAAGCTGCCCACCCAGCTGGCCTCCCTGCGGGCGAATATCGCGGTACCTGAGTAGCCCTTTCGTTTGGCGCTGGACCAATAGGCCTTATATGGCCTGCCCCGGCCGTCCACGGGCTGGAGCAGCTCGGCGGCGAGCTGGTCGGGGTTGGCCTTGGTCTCCTGCAGGCATACGAAGTCGGCGTCCTGCGCCCCGAGCCAGTCGGAAAACCCCTTGCCCGCGCAAGCCCTGAGTCCGTTCACGTTCCAGGATAGGAGTCTCTTCATGCATCATCCTTATTCGATTGCGATCCAAGAATAGAGTCTATAAGACCTTTAAGCGCCGGATCGATTCCGGCCTGGCCTTCCGATTCCGATACGTCGATCTGGAAAACGCCGTCCTTGAAAACGATGGGTCCATGCTCGTCGGGAAGGGGAATCTCCTCGTCCTCCGCCGAGAGTTCGCGTATGGCCTGTCCAAGGGTTCCCGATTTGACGGAAGCGGGGGCGCCAAGAAATGCGCCGGCCTTCGATTCGCGAAACGGCGAAGCCCTGTACCGGCGGGGCCCGGGATAAAAACGGGCGCCCGCGTCTAGCTGTTCTATTCTCATGGTGGGAATTCAGGATACCGCACATTCGGGCTTCATGCCAGAGGCCGCTCGGTGTCGCGAAAAGAATCGGGATGCTATACTCCAGCTGTGAAGTTCCGTACCCCACTCAGCCTTCTTCTTCTGGCCATACTCCTCTCAAACCCGCCGGTCTTTGCGCAAACACTGCGATCCTGGGAAAAGGCGGGACATATTCGCACCCAGCGTTTCGATATCTTCTACGCGGCCTCCCTGGCCCGGGAGGCCGAACGGCTCGCGGGTTTCGCCGACCAGGTACTCGCCCGCCAGGAGCTGCTCCTGGGGATAAAAGCCCCGTGGAAACGGCTTCCGATCCTGCTCTCGGACCGAAGCCGCTTCCTGGATGGGTATTTCACCGCTTTTCCGTCCAACCGAATTTCGATTCAGCTCGCCAAGGCCAAGGTGTCCGACGAATTCTCCTCCCTGGCGGATGAGCTGAAGACAGTATTCGTCCATGAGCTGAGCCACGCGATCACCATGAACACCCGATCGCCTTTCTGGTCCGCGCTCTCCTGGCTCATGGGCGACTTTCTGGTACCGGCGGGGTGGATAGTCCCGAAGATGTTCTCCGAAGGCACGGCGGTGTGGCTGGAGAGTATGGATTGGACCGACCTGGATAACGACCAGGCCGCCGCCGGGGAAAGACAGCCCGGGCGACTCAACGATCCCGCCGCCCTGTGGCCGGTGTACAGCGATCTTGTCCTGGGTGTCGCCCGAGGCCCCTGGGAAGCCTCAGGTCTCGCGGAATTCCCCGGATCGGGCAGCCTGCCCTATCTGTATGGCGCCCTGTTCGTCGATTACCTGGCCGGACGCTTCGGGCAGGAAATCATCGGGGCGCTTTGGAGAGAATCGGGCAGGGGCAGTATTCCCAACGGCTTCGACGGAACCCTCCTGTCCAAGGGAGCCTTCGAAACGATAAGCGGCGAAAGTCTTTCCGATCTCTGGCGGGATTTCCTGAGGAGTTTGGAGACTGTAGAACAGGGCTCCGCGGCCGGGGGCTCCAGGGCCGACAGCCTGGCCTTTGTATCCGATTCCCTCGTTGCCGGAAGAATTGGCCCTTACTGCGCCACGGGTACCAGCCTTTTCTATCTCGACCTGGAACGCTGGGGTTTGTATCAACTTCCGATCGGAACCGGCGGACCCGCGAAAAGGCTCTTCGCCGCGGATCCTTACCTGGAATATATCCGCCTTTCCCCCGAAGGGGACAAGCTCCTGCTGGACTGGGCGCGGAGCGACGGCAAGGGCGAGCTGAAGCCAGCGCAGTATGAATACGATCTCGCCCTGCGCAGGTTAAAGTTCGCCGGGCCGAGAGAGGAAGCTCCCTATGCGGAGGCGTTCGACAATCGCATCTTTGCGGAAACGACGCCCTTCCTTCACCGCCCTCAGCTCGACGTCTCCCGGGGCTTCAGTTACGGCCTTATCCGGATCGGAGCCCTTACTCTTCCCGCTAGAGTCGATACCGAAGGTTCCATGGAGGTCCTGGCGAGCCCCATCGAGTCGGTTTCCGCCCTCTTTCTCCTGCTAAACAGCAGGGGCGCGAAGGACAAATCCGCGATAGCACTGGAGTTGCCCCGCACAGGCAGCACGCCCGGGCTAGCCCTGCTCGTCGAAGAGGGAGAAGGATGGAACCTGTGGATTCAGGAGTCGGCCTTCCCGGGCGGACTCGAACAGCCTATGTTCGTCGATTCCAAGCGCTTAGTCTTCAGGTCCAGGGGCCTCGAAGGCCGGCAAAGCCTAAAGCTTCTGAATCTGGAAAGTGAATTTTTGGCGGATCACGGCAGATACGTCGAGGCTTCCTGGATACCGCTGCGGAGTTATCGTGAAAAACTCGGTCAGAAAGAAGGACCTCAAAACCCGGCCCAAATTCAAAAGCCTTCGTTTACACCCATGGGAGAGCGACTCTTTCCCCTGGCCTTGGAGACCAGCGGCTATCCCTATGGGGACCTCAATTCCCTGGGAGTACAGCTGCGGGGAATGGATATCTCCGAGCGCCTGGCCTGGGCGGCTTCGGCGGGGTGGCATTTCGGCGCCGCCATGCCGGAAGCCTCTCTTTCATTCAGCCTAAGTCCCGATACCAGCCTGCTGCGGCTGAGCGCCCAGGACAGCTACGGCGAAGGAGCGACGGGAAAGGGCTATTACAGGCTCATGGGGCTCGGGCTGGGCTACGAATATCGCCTACGCCTTTTGCCCCTTCAGCGAATGCTTTGGACGGCCCTTTCCGCGAACTTCGCCGGTATGGACGCCCAGCCCGAGCCCCAAAGTTATTTTTCCCCCGATTTAGGCTATCTCTCCCTGGGCGCGGGCATCCAATTCGGATATTCCGATCAGTATTCGCAGCCCTATTTCCCCTTCGACCCCCAGGGGCTGCAAGCCTTTCTGGGAGGGGATTACGAGGAACTTCCAGGGCTCGCGAAAGGATTCTCCCTTTCGGGCAGGTTCAAGCTGTCGCTTCCCCATCCCGCGCTCCAGCTTTCACTCTTCGGCGCTTACGGCTTGCAGGAAGAACTGGTCTTTTCCCCGGCGGGGCGGTTTTTCCGATACTCGGGAGCTCTGTATCCTTCGGCGCTCCCCGCGCCCTACCCCTACTATGCCGAATACGCCTCCCTGGATTCCCGCTCACCCTGGTATGGCTATGGAGAACTTTCCCTACGGCTATTCTCGATCAAGCCTTGGAAGCGCCTGGGGGCCTTGAAGATGCCCTGGCTGCCTTCCTGGACCATCGGCGGATTGAGCATGCGGGGCGGCCTGCGCGCGGCGGCGCTCGCCATTGGGTCCTCCTTGGCCTTTCCTTCCTCCGCTTTTTTATCCTTGGAACTACAACTAGCGCTGCTGGCCGGACTAGCCGCCGAAGGCAGGCTGGTCCTCGGTTTCGAAGCGGCATGGGCCTTCGATACCCTCCTCTCCGGAGGCGACCCATTCCACGCAGGTTTTTCCCTGGGGATACGATTATGAGCAAAGACCAGCACAGCGCCGTGGTGGACGCCCAGAGCAGGCTTTCCTTTTCGGTCTGCGCCGAGCTTAAAGAGGCCATACTCTCCGCCGGAGGCGGGGAGGTCTTTGCCGTGGGCAGCCTGGATGCCGGGGGCAAGGTGAACACCATAGAGGTCGTGGCCAGGGGAAGCTCCGATGCCGTCCCCGCCCTCGCTTCGTATTTCGAAAAGGGCTCGGTCCTGATTCACAACCATCCTTCGGGAAAGCTTCAGCCGTCGGAGGCCGATGTGACCATCGCCGCCGAGGCGGGTAGTTTCGGGGTGGGCTCCTATATTGTCGATAACGATGCCGGCTTTCTCTATATCGTCGCCGAGCCTGCCAGGCGCAGGTCCTTGAAAATGCTGGACGAGGAGGGCCTGGCGAAGGCCTTGGACAAGGGAGGCAAGCTCGCCCGCACCATGCCGGATTTCGAGCCGAGGCCCTCCCAGGTGGCGATGGCTGCCGATGTCGCCTCGGTCTTCAACCATGGAGGAATCCTGGCGGCCGAAGCGGGTACCGGGGTGGGCAAGTCTTTCGCCTATCTGCTTCCCGCCATAGGCTGGGCCCAGGGCAACGAGGAGAGGGTTGTCATTTCGACCGCCACGATCAATCTCCAGGATCAGTTGTTTTCGAAGGATATTCCCTTGGTTTCCTCGATTTTCCGCAAAAAGCCCAAGACTGTGCTGGTGAAGGGCAGGGCAAACTATCTCTGCAGGCGAAGGCTTCAGGAGGCCATCGACGAGGAGGGGCTCATGCTGGACGAGCAAAGCCCTTTAAAGCGGATCGCCGCCTGGGACAAAGCGGGAGGGACGGGCGACAGGGCCGCCCTCCCCTTCAGGGTGGACGACCAAACCTGGGGAAGAGTCTGCTCGGAGGCCGAAGCCTGCCTGTCCCTCCGCTGTCCCCACCGGGAAAAGTGTCATGTCATCGTCGTGCGCAAGAACGCGGCGGACGCCCAGATCATCGTGGTCAATCATCACCTTCTCTTCGCCGATATTTACTCCCGCAGACGGAGCGCAGGTATCGAACAGACATCCATTCTGCCCTCCTACAATGTGCTGGTGCTGGACGAGGCCCATGCCATCGAAGACAGCGCCACGAGCCTTTTCACCGAAAGCCTTTCCCGCTTTTCCCTGCTGAAAAAGCTGTCCCAGCTATGGCGAAGAAAGGGGCGGGGCTTTTTCGGCAGCATGGCCAGCCTCGCAGCCTCGCCCTCGCTGAGCTCGGAGCGAATCAGGGCCTTCGAAACCAGGATACAGGAGGTTCAAGGCTCCATGGCCAGCCTGGAAGCCTCGGCCATGGGGTCGATGGGAGAAGCGGCAAGCATGCGGTTGAAGGAAAAGACGGCGATTATCGCCACATCGCTCTGCGAGCCTGCGGGGCGGCTTCAGCGCTCCATTCTCGCCTTGACCAAGGATATCGCCGATATTCTGGAGACACTTCCCGAATCCAAAGCCCAGGAGCCGGCGGCGTATGAGACCAGAATGGTAGCCAGAAATCTCAACGAGTCTGCCGACCTTCTGGCCAGGTTTAAAGATTTCGACCTAAATCCCGACACGGTCTTTTGGATCGAAAAATCGAAGAGTCTGCAAAAGGAACCCTTTGTCTATTTCAACGCCACCCCCTTGGAGGTGGCGCCCCTGCTGGAAAAATCGGTCTTCGAAAAACTGCGTTCCGTGGTTTGCACTTCGGCGACCCTCACGGTGGGTGGCAGTTTCGATTTTTGGATGAGAAGGGTGGGCATTGCCAAACAGCGGGAGGACCTGGAGGCCCGTATATACACTTCCCCCTTCCCCTTCGCCGGCAACGCGGTGTTGGCGGTGGACCCCCAGGCTCCTCATCCCCAGCGGCAAAAGACCGCTTACAAGGAATATATCCCCGGGGCAGTGCTTAGGCTTCTCCTGGCCTCGCGAGGCCGGGCCCTCGTGCTTTTCACCAGCTACGAGATGCTCGGGGCCAGTTTTGAAAAGGCCAGACCGGCGCTGGAGGCGGAAGGAATCAGCTGCCTGCGCCAGGGCATGGACGAGCGCTCAAGGCTTTTGGCGATGTTCCGCAACGACATCTCCAGCGTGCTTTTCGCCACCGATTCGTTCTGGGAAGGGGTGGACGCGCCGGGCGAAACCTTATCCATGGTGGTGCTTACGAAGCTTCCCTTCAAGGTGCCGGATGAACCGGTTCTACAGGCACGGGCCGAGGCGGTGGAAAAAGCCGGGGGCAACGCGTTCATGGAAATCAGCGTGCCCGAGGCCATCATCAAATTCAAGCAAGGCTTCGGAAGGCTCATCCGGCATTCCCAGGACAGGGGTGTGGCGGTGGTGCTGGACCAGCGCCTAGCCACCTCGCGTTACGGCTCCCTTTTTGTCGAAAGCCTGCCTCGCTGTAAACTCGTCCCAGGGGGGCTTTCGGTTCTGGAGGACGAGATACGCCGCTTTCTGGACGATTGAGCGGGGTACTTCTATACTATGGGCAGAAAGGAAACGATGAAGGAAAACGAGATAGTTCTTTTCGAACTGAAAAACAAGATCCGCGACTATCCCTGGGGCAGCTTCGACGGGCTCGGCCTCTATTGCGGAATAGATGTCCCTTCGAACAAGCCCGCGGCCGAGTGCTGGATGGGGGCTCATCCGGAAGCTTCATCCATCGTTCTGCTGGCCGACGGCGTCAGCCTCTCCCTGAGGGAGCTCATCGACAGGCAGCCTGAAAGGACACTGGGCGTCCAAGGGCTGAAGACGGGAGCACAGCTACCCTTTTTGTTCAAGGCCCTTTCCGCCTCCTTTCCCCTTTCGATACAGGTGCACCCCGACAAGCGGACAGCGACGCAGGGCTTCGAGCGCGAGGAGAGCCTGGGCATACCGCGGGGCTCGCCGCTGCGGACCTACCGCGACGCCAATCATAAACCCGAACTCGCCCTCGCCCTTTCGCCCTTCAAGGCGCTGTGTGGGTTTCGCGCCCCGCGGGAGACGGTCGAGCTTTTTGGCCCGACCCTGTCGTCGATGCTCGGGCTGCGAAAAGGCCCGGACGCCGAGGAGTATCGGAATCTTCTTGCCAGAATTCTACGAATCGGGGGCAAAGAAAAAAAGGCCCTGAAACGGGAAGCCGGCGCGAGAGCCCTGATGCTCGCCTCGAGCGGCGACGGGGAGGCGAGGGAGGCTGGCGCGACGGTGCTGCGCTTGACAAATCTTTATCCCGGCGACGCCGGGGCTCTCGCGCCGCTCTTCATGAACCTGCTCCGGCTCGAACCCGGCCAGGGGCTTTATATTCCCCCGGGGCTCATGCATTCCTACCTCGAAGGAACCATACTCGAAGTCATGGCCTCCTCGGACAATGTGGTCAGAGGGGGCTTGACTGCGAAACATATCGATGTGGACGAGCTGTTGAGGGTTGTCGACCCCGGAGCCCGGTTTGGCCTTTGGAGTAAGGCGAGACCCGGCGCCCTGCCGAATATCGAGACATGGCCCTGCCCCGCCGAGGAATTCGCCCTGGAGAGGCTCCGCCCGGATTCGGGGAACCTGCTTTCGATAACTTCCGGCGGGCCTGAAATCCTATTCTGCGCCGAAGGTTCGGCGCTGCTCGCCGCGGTCGGCGCCAGCTCTGCGAAAGCCCCGGAGGAAGGGACGGGAAAGGAAGTTCACCTTAGGCGGGGCAGTTCGGCCTTTCTCGGCGCATCCTGCAGAAGCTACGCCCTTAGAGGTCCGGGAACAGTCTATAGGGTCCTGTATCCGGGCTCCGGGATAGGGGCGGCGCAAGCTTCGAGGAGCATCCCATGAGACTATGGATAGACGGGGATAGCCTGCCCAGGGACCTGCGCGCCTTTCTATTGCGTCGGGCCGGCTCATCCCGGGGAAATCGGAAATTCCCCGAGATGAGCTTCGTTTCGGCAAAAAAACTGCCCGATATCCCCCCCGGGCTCAGCCGCGTCGTCGAGGCCGGTCCGGACGCGGCCGACAGCCTCATCGAAGCCGAAGCTGTCCTGGGGGATCTTGTCGTGACCCGGGACACCGCCCTTGCCGAACGGCTCGCGCATCGGGGCATCGCCGTCATCAACGACAGGGGGGACATCTTTACCAAGGAAAACGCGGCGGAACGCCGTTCGCTACGGGACGCGGCGCTTCAGCTGCGGAGCCTGGGCCTGGCTCCTCCTTCGCCCAGGGGCTTTAGTCGAACCGCCCGGGAGCTGAAGCGTTTCGCCGACAGCCTGGACAAACTACTAAGCCGACTCGAAGGCCTATAGGGGATTTTCGGCCCTCGTCGTGGTGGTGGTTTCCGGCGTCTCGGTTCCGGGGGCAGGGAGGGGATTGCTGTTCGCGGCGTCCGCCGGACCGACCTGCGGCGCCGGTTCCTGCGGGGGAACATCGGCCGCAGGGACGGCAGACGCGGCTACAGGATCGCCCGATTCGGGTGCAGCGCCGCCCCCGGCAGGCAGGGCTTCGACAGCGGCAGCGGCGCTTTCGGAATCCTCGGTCTCGACGAAGGCTTCATCGAAGCCGGGCTCCACCGGCCCCGGCGGGCTTTCGGGCAAGCTGCGCTGATCAGGGGAAACGGCGAAGGGGCTGACGAATCGCCGGTTGAGATATGCGTAACGTTCCCTTAAAATGGCCGATTTGCCCAAGGTCGAAGGACTGTACTTTATGGGCGAGGAAAGCAGGGCGATGAGCCTCGCGGCTTGATCCCTGCTGAGGGATCTCGTCGATACCCCGTAATAATGCCGGGCCGCCGCCTCTATGCCGAATATTCCCTTGCCCCATTCGGCATAACCGAAATAGAGTTCCAAAATTCTTTCCTTCGAAAGGATCAATTCCAACTCGAGAGCGGCGATCACCTCGAAATATTTTCTGACATAGCTTTTCTCGGGTACCAGGAAGAGGGTCCGGGCCAGCTGCATCGTCAGGGTTGAGCCTCCGTATAGGGGCTTCCCCAGCCTCGCGTTGATCTCCCTCGCGCGCTTGAACGCCTCCATGTCGATGCCGTGATGCTCGTAGAATTTCCCGTCCTCCACCGCCACGAGCATGGAGCGGATAAAAAGCGGGATGCTCTCCAGTTTTACCGGCCGGGGTTTTTGAAGATCCCAGCCGTAACCGATGGAACGGTAGGGCATCAGGATAGTGTAAACGGGGTCCGAGAATTTATAGATGAAGATCGACAACGAGGTAATCCCGATATAGGCGATATGTACCGCGAAGAATAGTTCGACGAGGAAGACCAGCAGCCGCCGCGGCCAGGGGGCTTTTGGCCTTTTCGGCCTTGGTTTTTTTCTTCCGCCCTTCGCGTGTTCAAGGGTATCGGCCAGCGAGCGCTTCATTTCGCTGGCAAGTATATCTAAAAAAAAGGGATCCCGTACAGCTACGGGATCCCGGGAGTTCGCATGCGAGCGCCAAAGCGCCCTGTCGGTTTACTTACAGACCTATTCGCAGCTCAGGCAGGCCTGCTTTCCCGCTTCTATGGCTTTGATATTCATGGGAATGAGCCCATGCTTGGAAGGGGGGAAAAAGGTTTTCAAAATTTCGTCGGCGTGATCCAGCTTCACCGCTCCCGTGGTCTGGCTCAGGGCGCCCATCATGACCATATTGGCGATCCTGCCATCGCCGATTTTCTCCGCGATTTCGTTGCAGGGAATATGGAGAATCTTGGCGTCCGGCCTGTTGGGGTCGGTCTTGACCAGGCTGGAATTGAGGAGGATGGTTCCGCCCTGAGCGCACTTTTCCTCGGCGATTTCCACCGAATCCTGGCTCATTATCACCACCGTATCGGCCTTGGCGACGATAGGGCTGGCGATTTCCTCCTCGCTGACGATTACCGAAGCCCGGGCTATGCCTCCGCGCTTCTCCGCCCCATAGAAGGGGAAGAAGCTGACAATCAAGCCTTCCTTCATGGCGCAGTACACCCACATCTGGCCAAGGGAAATAACCCCCTGTCCGCCGAATCCTGCGATAAATGTTTTCTCTGTCATCTGCGCGCTCCTTGGTTAGTTGCCCGCGCCCGCGGGGGCGGCGGCCGTCGACAGCGTATTCTTGATCTCGCCCAGGGGATAGAAGGGGATCATGTTTTTCTCCAGCCAGTCGATGGACTCGGGCGGAGAGAGTTTCCAATTGGTGGGACACTGGGAGAGTATCTCGACCATGGTGAAACCCTCGCCCCTCATCTGGGCTTCGAAGGCGGTGCGGATCATTTTCTTGGTCTTCTTGATGTTCACGGGATTGTTCACCGCGCCGCGGGCGAGGTAGCGGGTTCCCCCGAGTGAAGAGAGCAGCTCGCAGACCTTGATGGGATAGCCCATGCCGGCTTCGCCGGGGTCGCGCCCCCTGGGGGAGGTGGTGGCGTACTGTCCCACGAGGGTAGTGGGAGCCATCTGTCCGCCGGTCATACCGTAGATGGCGTTATTGACGAAAATGGTGGTGAACTTCTCTCCCCTGTTGGCCGCGTGGATGATTTCCGCGGTGCCGATGGCGGCCAGGTCTCCATCGCCCTGGTAGCAAATCACCAGGTGATCCTTCAGGTTGCGCTTGATTCCCGTGGCGGCCGCGGGGGTTCGGCCGTGGGCGGGCTGAACCGAATCGAAGTCGAAATAATACTCGGCCCAGATCGAACAGCCCACCGGGTTGGTTATGATGGATCTTTCCTGCAGGCCCATCTCGTCTATCACTTCGGTGATGAGCCTATGTATGACCCCATGCCCGCAGCCGGGGCAGTACTTGGATTGGATCGATACAAGGCTTTTGGGATGCCCATATAGTAATTCCATATTCCTCTCCTTCGCTTTAATGCCCGGTCTTCAGGCGTTCAGCATCCGCTCGGCGGCGGCGAGGACTTCTTCCTCGTTATGGATCATGCCGCCGGTTCTTCCGTAATGGGCGACCGGCGCCCTGCCGTTCACCGCAAGCCTGACATCCTCGACCATCTGGCCCATGCTCATCTCCACCGAGAGGAACTTGCGCCCCTCTTTCTCGGCCAGGGCGGCGATCCTTTCATAGGGGAAGGGCCAGAGCGTAATGGGGCGGAATAGCCCGATTTTGAGCCCCTTGGCCCTGCCCGCCTGGACGGCGCTCATGGAGACCCTGGCGGAGGTTCCGTAGGCGACGATCACGAGATCGGCGTCCTCGACCTGCATTTCCTCATAGCGGCAAAGCTCTTTCTTAACCATGTCGTAGTGGGCTTCGCGCTTGAGGTTGGCCTTTTCCAGGGTGGCCGGATCCAGGTTCATGCTGCTTACGTGGTTTACCCCCCGCTTGTCCCTGGCCTGGTGTCCCACGGCCCAGGGTTTTCTGGGAAGGGCGGCCATGTCGACCGGATCGGGAAGGACAACGGATTCCATCATCTGGCCGATGAGACCGTCGGCCAGGACGAGGACGGGAATTTTGTATTTGTCCGAAAGCTCGAAGGCTTCGAAGGTGAGATCGGCCGCTTCCTGCACTCCCTTGGGAGCCAGGACGATGGTATGGTAGTCGCCGTGGCCGCCGCCCCGGGTGGACTGGAAATAGTCCCCCTGGGCAGGGGTGATGCCGCCGAGGCCGGGGCCGGCCCTGGCCACGTTGACCACCACCGCGGGCAGATCGGCGCCGCAGAGGTAGGAAATGCCCTCCTGCTTGAGGGAGATTCCGGGGCTGGAGGAGCTGGTCATGGCCCGGACGCCCGTGGCCGCCGCCCCGTAGACCATGTTGATGGCCGAGACTTCGCTTTCGGCTTGGATGAAAATCCGGCCCGCCGGAAGCATGTTGGCCGCCATGTAGGCCGTCAGTTCGTTCTGGGGGGTGATGGGATAGCCGAAGTACGAGGCGCAGCCGGCTCGTATGGCGGCCTCTCCAATCGCTTCGTTGCCTTTCATGAGGCGGATTTCTTTACTCATTGTCGCCTCCTTTAAAGTTTATAGACCGTGATCGCCACGTCGGGGCAGACCTGGTAACAGTTGCCGCAGGCGATGCACTTCTCCGGAGCTATCACCGATGAGGGATAATAGCCCCAGGAATTGGGCTTCGTCTCGGGTCCGAGGGTCTTGGTGGGACAGGCGCGGACGCAGAGCAAGCATCCCTTGCACCGCTCCCTGTCGATGACGGGTTTCCCCTTGTTGGCCATGGCATACTCCTTGCGCGCTCGTTAGCCCAGCCGGCGCCCGGCGAGGGCGGCGAGGGCTATCGAGGCTAATTTGGTCTCCGCGGTATCGGCGCGGCTGGGGAGCACGACGGGTTTCGCCGCGCCCATGACGATGCCCGCACCTTTGGCCTGGGCCAGGTCGAGCAGACATTTATAGAGAATATTTCCCGCTTCTATGTCGGGAACGATAAGCACATCGGCGTCGCCGGCCACATCGGAAACGATGCCTTTGATCCTGGCGCTCTCCGCGCTTATGGCATTGTCCAGACCGAAGGGGCCGTCCACTATGCAGCCCTTGATCTGACCTCGACGGTTCATCTGACTCAAGAGAGCCGCGGTGGCGGTGCAGGGCATCTTGTCGGGATATACCTTTTCCACGGCGGCCAGCAAGGCGACCTTGGGAGTCGCCACACCCAGGACCTTGGATACGGAGACCGCCGAGTTGATGATATCGACGAAACCCGAAAGATCGGGGGCTATGTTGAGTCCGGCATCGCTCAGGACAAAAAGCTTATGATAGGTGGGAACCTGGATAACCGCCACATGGCTGGCCAGTCTTCCTGCGTTGATGCCCGTTTCTTTATTGAGCGCTGTCTTGAGCAAGGGGGCGGTGTCGATAATCCCCTTCATGATGAAGTCCGCCTTGCCGTCCCGTACGAGGCCGACGGCTATGGACGCCGCTTGGTGGACGTCCTTGGCGGGAAGGAGTTCGAAGGCGGAAATATCCAGTCCCCTTCCCTGGTTGGCCCCGGCGGCGGCCGCCGCGATCGCCTTCGGATCCCCCACGAGAATCGGTATGGCGATGCCTTCGGCGAAGGCGGCGAAGGCGGCTTCGATAACCGAAGATTCCTGGGCGGCGGCTACGGCCAGTCTGGCGGCCCCGGCGGCGGCGGCCGCCCTGATAATGTCATCGATTGTCTTCATGGAAGGTACTCCCTGGGCTTGAGACTTCCGGAAAGAGCCCCGAAACCAGCCTGGGCCAGAGCCTCCAGCTCGCCTTCCCCCGGATAAACGACAATTGGCGCTATGAAGGCGCAGCGTCGCGAAATACCATCGACGATTCCCTTGCCGTAGGCTATGCCGCCGGTGAGAATAACAGCGTCTACCTTGCCCGAAGCGGCGGCGGCGAGCGCGCCGATAGCCTTGCTCACCTGATAGATAAAGGCTTCGTAATAGAGCGTCGCTTCCGCATCGTTCTCATTCCGCCGCTTCTCCACCTGTCTCATGTCGTTGGTGCCTAAGAAACTGACCATCCCGCCGGCGCCAGCGATCAGGCGGTTAATCTCTTTTTCGCCATATTTACCGGAAAAGCAGAGCTTGACCAGGGCTCCAGTGGGCAGGGTTCCCGAACGCTCGGGGCTGAAGGGCCCTTCGCCGTTCAGGGCGTTATTGACGTCCTCCACCTTTCCTCTCCGATGTAGTCCCACCGAGATCCCGCCGCCGAGGTGGGCTACTATCAGGGAAAGATCCTCGTAGTCCCTGCCCTGCTCGGAGGCGTAACGTCTGGCCACAGCCTTCTGGTTGAGCGCGTGGAATATGGAGATCCTCTCGAAAAGCTTATTGCCCGACACCCTCGCCAGGTCGGAAAGTTCGTCGACGACCACAGGATCGACGATGTAGGCCGGAATGCCCAGGGGTTTCGCGATGTCGTCGGCGATAAGCGCCCCGAGATTGGAGGCATGCTCTCCATAGGCCGCGGCGGTCAAATCTTTTTTCATTGCCCCGTTGACCTTATACACGCCCCCCGGAATGGGGTGCAGCAGGCCGCCCCTGCCCACCACAGCGGTCAACTTGGCAGTGTCGAAATCCGCCGCCCGCAGCTCCCGGATGATCGCATCCCTGCGAAATCCGTACTGGGAAGCCACCGTCTTAAAGGAAGAAAGCTCGTCCGACGAATGGCTCAAGCTTTTCTCGAAGAGTCTTGAGTCGAGGGTAAATACCGCCACCTTGGTGGAGGTGGATCCCGGATTTATGACGAGGACGCAAGGATTCATCGATTCCTTCCTTTTATCTGTATGTCTTCAGTATAGCATCTCCTGGATAATTGACAAGTGGCTATTTCACATTAAATGAAAACGTGTTTCAATTTTTGAAACACGGAAAAAGTAAAAACCGAAAAAAAGACCGTCTTGTCTAAGACGGTCCTTTACCTGCGAAAACAGCGGCGATCAGGAGACTCTGGTCTTGTGCCGGTTGAGTCTTCTCTTCTTCTTTCTCTTATGCGTCGCTATTTTCTTGAGCTTTCGTTTTCTACCACAGGGCACGACGATTCTCCTTGATTACGTTTGGTGCGAAATGAGCCTCTTTCACCGCGCAACAGCGGCAATAGTACACGGATAGTCCCGGATCGTCAATACACTTACAATCGCTCACGTTGCCTGTTTTTCGAGCTGGTTCGGCGGGAAGTGAGCCTGTCGATCACGATATTGACTTCGGCCACGAGAATGCCGGTGAAGCGCTCGATATTGTCCACGATAAATTCCTGCAGGGCGTGGGCGTTGGAAGCCAGCTTTGTGCCGAAGGGAACTTCCAGCACCACGGTGATTCTATATCCCTGGGTATCATCCCGAATGGCCAGGCGTTTGACCTTCACGGCGGGATCGTACTCATCCACGCAATGGACCACCATCTGGGATAGGGCCGCTTCGGAGATCGCCACCCTGCCCCGCTTTGTATACTCCGGGCGCACGACGGCTTTCTCGTAGATTTTCGGCAGCGAAGCCCCGGTGCCGAAGCTCCGGCGCAGGAAGACCCGCACGCTATCGTAGAATATCGATGGATAATTGCGGCGAATCTCCAGGGCGGGAACGGGGATGACATGCTTGCCCTCGACCTGCCTGGATTGCATCGCCTTTTCTATTTCCGCCTTCGTGGCGATATCCTCGATTTTTATGGTTTTGTTGGGCTGGGGGATTTGCAGCCTTTCGCAGATTCTCTGGACCATTTTTTCGCTGGTTCCGATGACCAGGATTTTCCTGAAGCGCTCCCTCTGTAAGGCCTTGGCCACTTCGTCCCGATGGGCTTTGTCGTGAAAGAGGGCGGTTTTTACGGCGCCAAGATAGAGGGCTTCTTTCTTAGCCGATTTACCGGCGATAAGCTGGTCCCCCCGGATCAATAAACCATCGTCTATGATCATTTCTATTCCATACTTCTGGGCTACCAGCTTAGCCCTGAAGCTCTTACCGGTCCCGGTGGAGCCTACAAGGGCGTAAACCCTGACTCCCCGGAAAAACCAGAAGAGAATCTTGAAAAACCGCATCATGAGTAAGGAACACTATATAGGCAGAGCGAGGCCCGCGTAAAGAGCGGCCCGAACTCCGCGCCCATCCGGCCTATGCGTAAATTATCCGAGCCCAACCCAAGAAGCGAATAGTCATCATGGATCCATCCGGCCTACGCGTAGATTATCCACTTCCGCTTATCATATACTTTAGCTTAGAGGTGCAGTTCTATGTCGATGATCTATCATCCCGGTACTGGTTTGAATGTCGGCGATCCCGAAAGGCTTCCGGTCGATCCGGCTCGGCTTCCCTCCCCGGAGGAACTGAGGGCGGAGGCTGAAAGCCTCATACTTTCAGCCTCGGGCTGGAGAAAGGTCTTCGCCGAAGCGGAAACTCCCTATGCTCCCTGGGTCCCCCACCCGGGGCCGGAGGATTCGCTCTCCGAAACCGTGGCGGCGCCCAAGCTTCTTTTGGCCGCCCTTATGGCCGAAAGTTTTGGAAGACTCGTCCTGCGACAGAGGAGGACGGAAGCCAGGCCGGCGCTGCTCCTGGGCATCGACTCCCGGCCCACAGGGCCGGCGCTGGCCGATGTTTTCGCCAGGGTGTTGATCGGGCTGGGTATCGAAGTACGATACTGCTTTATCGTAGCCGCCCCCGAAATCATGGCCTTTGCAGGCAAAGCCGCCAAGCTCCCGGAGGGGCATCCCGAGCGGGCGGAGGGCTTTGCCTATATCTCGGCCAGCCATAATCCGCCGGGCCATAACGGCGTCAAGTTCGGCCTGGGAAGCGGAGGGGTCTTGAGCGCCCAGGAAATCGCGCCCCTCATCGCCCAGCTCAAGACTTCCATAGCATCGGAAGATTCGGTTTCGCGCGCCCTCGCCCTCCTGAGCGCCGCCGATAAAGAGGTTCTGGCCCTTTGTTACGAGCGATGCGCCGAGTGGAAGCGTCACAGCCTATCCGCCTACATCCTTTTCAGCCATGCGGTGATAACCGGCAAAGAGGCGCTGAACGAGCAGGCAGCCGTTCTGGACGAACTGGCCGAAGCCTGCCGACATAAGCCCCTGGGAATAGTCGCCGAACTCAACGGCTCGGCCCGCTCTCTGTCCATAGACAGGGATTTTTTCCAGGGGATTTCGATACGAAGCGAGTTCCATAACGACGGCCCCAGGCAATTTACGCACCGCATCGTCCCCGAGGGCCTAAGCCTCGAATCCTGCATGGAGCTGCTTCAGAAAGCTCACAAAAAAGACCCCAGCTTTCAGCTGGGCTATGTGCCGGACTGCGACGGCGACCGGGGTAATCTGGTCTTCTACGACAAAACCCTGGGCAGGGCCAGGCCCCTCGAGGCCCAGGAAGTTTTCTCCCTCTCCTGCCTGGCCGAACTCGCGGGACTGGCGGGCTTTTCGAAGAACGCCCCGGTCGCCGTCGTGGTGAACGACGCCACCAGCGCCCGGATCGAACGTATAGCCGGCTTTTTCGGCGCCAAGGTCTTCAGGGCCGAGACAGGCGAAGCCAATGTGGTGAACCTGGCGGAAAAGCTTCGCCTTGAGGGATGGACAGTGCGTATCCTCGGCGAAGGTTCCAACGGCGGCACCATCACCCATCCCTCCAAGGTACGGGATCCCCTGTCGACCCTAGGAGCCATGATCCGCCTGCTTCGCGGCGGGGATAAGGCCGATAGCCCAGGGCTCTTCCGTCGCTGGCTGGAAGCTTCCGGCCAGGATGGGGCATACAAAGCGGACTTCGATCTGGCCGATGTCATCGCGACCCTTCCCGCGTGGATAAGTACCAGCGTCTTCGAATCCAGGGCGGCGCTTAACATAAGAAGTGCCGACAAAGCCTCGCTGAAAGCTCGCTATGCCCATATCTTCAAAAAAGAATGGGAAACTCGGAAAAAGGAATTGCTGGATCGCTATGGCATAAGCGCCTGGAAAGCCCTGGCAACCATAGGCGGCGGAGAATTCGAAGTGGGCGAGGACTTCGCGGCATCGGCCTCCGGTGGTCTCAGAATTCTCCTGCTCGACTCCCGAGGGGCGCTCAAGGCCTTTCTCTGGATGAGGGGATCGGGTACTGAACCGGTATTCCGCATCATGGCCGACATCGAGGGCGGCGAGCCGGAAGACGAGGAATACCTCCTCTCCTGGCATAGCCAGATGGTGCGGGCGGCCGATTCTTCGCTCTAGGGAGTAGGGGCGGGCCACAGGCCTTCGGTGCTTGTTCAAAGAAGACCCTTCGTGTAGGATGGCGCTGAAAGTAGCAAGGAGTCAGGATGGGTATTCGCGGAGAGCTTTTTTCCACTCGTTTCGCCTGTGACGGCAGAACCTATTTTTTCAATGTCAAGCAGAACAGAAACGGCGACGTGTTTTTAAGCATCGTGGAAAGCAAGCCTTCCGAAGGCGAAAGCTTCGATCGTCGCTCCATCGTCGTCTTCGGCGAACACATGGAAGGTTTTCTCAAATCATTTCAATCCGCCTTGAAATACATCGACAAGACGGGAATAAAGCTCAGCCCCGAAACCCAGACGCCGGACAGGATCGAAGAGCGCCCCCGGTACGAGCGTTCCTCAGGATACAGAGAGGCCCCCCTCCGGAACCGGGGCGAGGAGCGCCCCAGATATGAGCGCTCTCCCGGCTACAGGGACGCTTCGCCTTCGAGAGAAGCGCAGACCAAACGTGTCGTGGTGCGGCCCGTCTCGGACAGGCCCCGAGAGGCTTCAACCCGACCGAGGAATCCTGTGCGCAGAAACGAAACCGGAGCTCCGCGTTATGACAAAGCCGAACCCAAACCGCTTAAGCGCATTGTCGTCAAACGGGCAAAGAAGCCCGATTCCTCCGACTGATCGGCACCGTCCAGCGATTCATCCGCCACGCCGGTCATCACACCCCGGGCGTTTTCAACAAGCTTCGAGGCACTAATGAGCCGGCGAAGCCGGGCCTTTCCCAAAGCGAGGGCCCGTAGGAGCGAATAGCCCTCCGGTGCTCCCGGGTGGGATATCCCTTGTGGCGGCAAAACCCGTATTCCGGCTGTACCGCATCCAACCGAAGCATCATTCTATCCCTGGAAACCTTGGCCAGGATCGAAGCGGCCATGATCGAAGGATGTAGCGCGTCGCCACCGATGAGGGCCGAACAGGGGCGGCCCAGGTCGGGCGGGCGATTGCCGTCCACGAGCACTATCGCCGGCTCAAGACTAAGAGCTTCATAAGCGCGTCCCATGGCAAGCAGGCTGGCGTTCAGGATATTCAAAGCCCCGATTTCCTCCCAGGTGGCCCACGCCACAGCCCAGTCCAAGGCTTCCTCGATTATACGCCGGTACGCGCCCTCCCTTTTTTTATGACTCAAAACCTTCGAATCGTCCAGGATACCCAAGGGAAAGGTTTCGGGGAGAATTACCGCGGCGGCGCACACCGGTCCCGCCAGGGGCCCCCTCCCCGCTTCGTCTATGCCGCAGACAGAAGCCGGAGGAAGGGCCAAAATGGAGGGAAGATCTTCTTTTCGCAAAATTCTGTTCATCGAGACTCCGAAAATCCCTCAGCGTATGAGGTGGTTCGCCAGCGGCACCTTGCCCTGGGGTTTTAGCCTGCCTGCCAGAACATCCAAGCCGGCTTCCAGGCAAATGGGAGCGTAGTGGTATACAGCGATCGCCGCCTTGCTCCAAGGGCTATGAGCCGCATGAATGGGGGAGAGCACCGAAACGATGGCGACCTCGACCCCCTGTTCGTGGGCAAGGGTTGCCAATTGCATTCCCGCCCTGTTAGCCACACAGACGATGGCTCCCGCGCAACCCGAAAGAGCTTTTTTAAAGGCTTCCAATTCTTCCGGCTTAGCGTTGCGTTCCGGCCTATAGGAAAAAGAGAATCCCCGCGAATTAGTGTAACGTTTCCTGCCCAGGGAAATGAACTCGTCGAAGGGGGCTGCGATGAGTACAGTGCCTTGGGGCGCAAAGGGAAGCTCCGCTCGACGGCCGACGACGGAAACGCTCCGCCTGGCCAGGTCGGCGAAGAAAACCTGGGCATCGGCGTCGGGCAGGGACTTTTCCACCGCCGCCGGATTTGGGATGAGGGAATCCCTGCCTCCCTCGCGCAGGTAAGCCAGTTTTATGCCTAAGACGCGCCGCGCCGATCCTTCCACAATCGCCTTAAGGTTCCGATCCTTCCGGAGCGCGGTTTGGAGACCCTTCCAAAGCTTTCCCTCCTCGGAGGGGGCCGAGGAAAGCAACAACATATCGTTTCCGGCCCGTATCGCCCTGAGACAAGTCTCAAGGATGTCGGCTCCGTCCAGGGCGCCTTCCATATACAGATCGTCGGTTATGACCAGTCCCTCGAAACCGAGGCGATCCCGCAGAAAACCCCCGATCATTTCCCTGGAGAGGGAGGCCGGTTCGCCGCCGCTGATCCGTGGGAAAGCGAGGTGGCCGCTCATCACCGCGGGGATCCCCGCCCTGACAGCCTGCTCGAAAGGATAGAGTTCCCGGCGAAGAAAGGTGCTTTTATCGATTTCAATACTAGGGAGAATACCGTGGGAATCCAAATCCGTAGCGCCGTGGCCGGGGAAGTGCTTCCCCGTGGGAATAACCCCGGCGGCCATCGAGCCCCGGGCCCAGGCTATTCCCAGCCGGGCGGCCAAGACAGGATCGTCCGAAAAGGCCCTCGGTCCGATGATCGAGCTCTCCGGCGCCGTGGCCAGGTCCAGGACAGGGGCGAAATTCATGGTGATGCCCAAGGTCCGAAGCTCCCGGCCGAGGTAAAAACCCGAGAGATAGGCATCCCTGCTCGATGCGGTAGCCCCGATAGCCATGTTGCCCGGCGACTCCGAACTCCTCCCCTTTACATGCCGTATCCAACCCCCTTCCTGATCCGTGGCGATCAGAAGGGGAATCGCGAGTTCCTGCTCGAAGGAGGCGCTTTGAAAATCCGCCACCGCCGAGGCAAGGGCGAGGCTATTATCGGCGTTTCTTCCGAAGACTTTTATTCCACCCAAGCCTCGCCGGGCTATCCATTCCAGAAGTTCCGCCGGCGCGTCCTGGCCGGGGTAGCCCAACATGAAAATTTGGGAGAGCAATTCCTCGTCATTCATCCGCGCGACGAGAGCCGCCGCCCGAGCCTCGGCCCAAGAGTATTTCAACCGGTCCGGAACGTAGAAAGGCTCGGTCTTGCCCCAAAAAGAATTTTCGTTCTTTTCCAGGGACTTCTGCCCCATCAACGGAGCGGCGACAAGAAACAAGAGGACCGCCCCGGCAAGCGGGAAAAACCTGGGCCCGCCGGTTTTAGCGATAGGCCGCGCCCCTGATCTCATCGATATACTGTGAAGCGGCGTGAGCGGCGATGGCTCCGTCGGAGCAAGCTGTCACGATCTGCCTAAACGGCGACACCCGCACATCCCCGGCAGCGAAGAGCCCCGGAATGCTGGTGGCCATCTTATCGTCGGTGATTATCGAGTTGGACTCGTCCTTGGCCGCGCCGGGCACGAGCGATACGCTCGGATCGGAGCCAATGAAGACGAACACGGCATCGAAGGTTTCTTCCCCGCTCTTTCCGTTTTCGAGGTTCCTTAAAATCACCGATTCGACCTTCTGGCGCCCCTTGATTTCAAGAGCAACGGTGTTGAAGCGGACATCGATGTTGGGGTTGGATTGAACCCTTTCCGCCAGGGCTTTCTGCGCCCTGAAACGATCTCTCCGATGGATCATGACGATCTTATCCGACAATTTTGCCAGATACATCGCCTCGTCGCAGGCCGCGTCCCCTCCGCCCACCACCAGAATCTTCTTGCCCTTGAAAAAGGGACCGTCGCAGGTCGCGCAATAGGAAACCCCGCGACCGATGAAGGCTTCCTCCCCCGGTATACCTAAATGGCGGTGCTTGGCGCCGGTGGCGAGAATGACCGCCTCGGCTTGCACCGCTCCCTCGGATGTCGAGATTTGGAAGAAATTTCCGGTTTTCTCCAGCTTCTCCACGGAGCCTGTAATAAACTCCGCCCCAAAACGCTCAGCCTGGGTCTTCATCACTTCCGCCAGATCGAAACCGGCGATGGGTTCGAGAATGCCCGGATAGTTCTCCAACTGATCTATGAGAAGAGCCTGCCCCCCGGGGGCCATTTCTTCGATCACCAGGGTGGACAAGTTAGCCCTTGCTCCGTATTGGGCCGCGGCGAGGCCAGCGGCGCCTCCCCCGATAATCACAAGTTCATACTGTGTTTTCATACATATACTATAAAGAAAATAAGG
>LVBN01000130.1 GCA_001603165.1 Spirochaetales bacterium Spiro_12 | reverse complement strand
CTGCAGGCCCCCGGCTCTTGCCGCCGGGGGCCTGCGTCGTATATTGAATAGGGATTCAAACAATTCAATTGTATATAAAGAATTTTATAAAGAAACGGGATTACGCGTACCCAAAAACCGATCTTGCCAAACGCCGTACAACAAAGAAAATGACGGTTTCTTCCCCGGATGCTTCCTTAAGGAGATTTTCGCTTGGCTTTGATGTCAATCTCACGGGTGTACTAAAGATGGGAATTTCGTGATATCCTCATTCCAGTAAAGGGCAGAAAGGATTCAAAAGGTTGATTAATGTGGGTTTACCGGAAGGCCATGATTGTCGATAGATATCAAGAGATTACTGTGTATTGCCGTTGCCTTGGGTGAGCGTGTTTCGGCCGCCATCCGGGCTTTTATGCGCCTTTATGGTATAAACCGTGGGTCAACACGGTCGGATCTGTCGTATCTATTGGTTTGAAGTATACTACCGTATGGATGGAAGAGGTTTTTGTGACATTCGATAATTTTAAACGTAATTATAAGCCCCAAAAAGCCTTCAATAGAATGCCCATGGTGGGCGCTTTCATAGTCGCCGATCTCGTCGCCGCCATGGTCAGCTTCGGCTCCGGATTTTTTATCGTGAATACTTACGACCTCGATATTATCAACTTTAAGTCATTTATTACGTATTGGCCTTATCTTCCGGCCTTCCTCGTGATTATTTACATTTTTCGCCTTTACCCCGGATTGAACCTTGCTCATGCCGAAGAGCTGCGCAGATTCGCGCTTACTTCGTTTTTGACCCATAATGGTATAATTCTTTCCAGAATCATCATTAGCAAAGAAGTATCCTTGGATCCCTATTCCATAGCCTTCATGCTATCGTGGCTCTGTAGCATAATTTATTTTCCCCTGTTCCGGAGCATAGTCCGAAGGATTTTCCAAAATAGATCCTGGTGGGGTATACATATAGTCATCTTTGGCGCGGGGCAGACAGGTAAATTGATGGCGGATCGACTTATAAAAAAGCCGTTTCTGGGATATCGACCTGTTTTGTTCCTGGATGACGATCCTGCCACGGGAACCGAATACGCCGGGATACCGATTATTCATGGATTAGACCTCGGTCCTCGCGTGGCGGCGGAATGCAAAATCGACACGGCCATCGTCGCTATGCCGGGGATTAGCCGGAAGAGCCTCGGAACGATCGTTGCCGATTATGTCCAGTCCTTCAGGTATTATACCCTCATACCCGATTATATCGGTGTCACAAACCTATGGATGTCCATCAAGGATTTTGATGGGGTGCTGGGGCTCTATACTGTCCAAAGTTTGTTGCTGCCCATCAACCGCAACCTTAAACGGGTAATCGACCTGGTTTTGTCGGTGGTCGGCGGAATATTGCTTCTTCCGTTCCTATCGATAATTGCGGTTCTTATAAAAATCGATTCCCCGGGTCCGGTTTTTTACCGACACCATAGGTTGGGAAAAGACGGGAAGCCCTTTATGGCCTGGAAATTCAGGTCCATGGTCGTCAACTCCAAAGAAGTGCTTCGGCGGATACTCGACACTGACCCGGCGAGAAAGCTCGAATGGGAAGCGAATCAAAAATTGCATGACGATCCCCGGATTACCAGGATGGGAAAGTTTTTGCGCAAGACCAGCCTGGACGAGATTCCGCAGATATGGAATGTGCTGAAGGGCGAAATGAGCCTCGTAGGTCCCCGGCCCATCGTCGAGGAGGAAATCCCGAAGTATGGGCACCATTACAAGCTGTTCTCCAGTGTCAAACCGGGCATGTCCGGTTTGTGGCAGGTTTCCGGAAGGTCGGAGACGGATTACGAAGAGCGCGTAGCCTTGGATATTCTTTATATTCAGAGCTGGTCGCTGTGGCTGGATCTGTACGTCTTGTTCAAAACCGTAGGCGCCGTATTGGGGGGTAAGGGTGCGTACTAGGTTCTTTGCCGGCCCGTTGTTTTTTGGCGTATTCTTCATGGTCGCGAATCCCGGATTTGCTTCTTCGCTCAAGACATTGCTGCCCGGCCTCCAGGAGACGGAGTATTCCGAACTTCTAAACGGCTCAACGCTTGTCGCTTGGCCCAGGACCGCCGCCGATATTAGATTTTCCCCCCAGGGGACTATGGGCGATGTACTTCGGGCTTTACCCAAGGAATTCGATGTACCGGTATATGTGGAGTCGTCGTTTCTCGTTCCGGGCATCGCCTTGGGCGAAGATAAGAAGCTGGGCATCATCAATGAACTGCTGAAGGTGGAAACCCTATCGGGAGTTACTTATTATTCGGAACGACGTAATGGCATCGCCGTTCTTTTCGACAACGTATACCAGGTCGCGCAGCCAGGGTCGAAGACTCCCATGGAAACCAAGCCGCTTACCGCCCTGCCCGACTCTCTGGAGCTTTCTGTTCATCTCAGGGATTCGAATTTCGGCTCGTCCTGGTATGAAATGTCGATAAAAAGGCTGGGCGAGGGGTTGTTTTTTTCGCTGCAAAACCAGAGGCCGTTGCATTTCATGATGATCAGGGCATTTTCCGAAAACGATGTCCGCATGCGCATCGTAATCGCCTCGGTTGACGAGGGGACCTACGTAGCCGCTATTTGCGCCGCCAATCCGGCCAAGCTCGCCGCTTCCCTGGTGGATATGTACTCCGCCATGGAAAAGCGATTGCGCGCCGTTCAGGGATGGGTTGTGGAACGAATCGCGGGCAAGATATCGAAATGATGCCGCCGCTTTTCACCATACTGACGCCCACATATAACCGGGCTTATGCGTTGCCTGCGTTGAAAGCCTCCCTCGACGCCCAGACCGAGTCGAATTTCGAATGGCTTATCGTCGATGATGGATCGAGCGACGGAACTGCCGATCTGGTCGGTAAATGGATCGAAACGAGCGCCTATCCTGTCAAACTGATTCGGAGCCCCAATGGGGGTAAGCACAGGGCCCTGAACAAGGGAATTCCGGAAGCGAAGGGCGATTGGATTTATATCGTCGATTCGGACGACGTCCTTCCTCTCGATGCCCTGGAAAGAATCGCCCCGCGGACGAACATTGCCAAGGCCGATCCGGCTATCGGTGGGATTATGGGATATAGGCAAACCAAGACGGGCGAAATTATCGGAAAAGCTTTTCCCGAAGGACTTCGCCGCAGGGACGCCGCAACCCTGACCTTCGAGGATAAAATCCGGGGCGACAAGGCCGAAGTTTTCAAGGCGAGCGTTTTGAAGAAATTCCCTTTTCCGGAAATACCGGGGGAAAAGTTCATAACCGAGTGTGTTGTATGGTTCAGAATCGCGCAAGCGGGATACGATCTGTTGCTGATGCCGGAAGCGATATATACCTGCGATTACCGTGAAGACGGACTTTCGGCCCGCAGTTTCGAACTTCGCCTTCGGAATCCGCGGGGAACGCTTCTTTTCTATGCCGAGGAATTGGCCCTGCCTTATTCTTTATCCAGTCTTTTCAGGGAAGCTGTCAATTATGTCCGTTTCAGACTGCTGAGCCTTGGCAAGAATTATCCCCCACCGGGGCTGGGCGCGAGGGCTAAACGTATCGTGGCGCTCGCCGCTCCGATGGGGCTTGCCGTTTCGGTGTACGACAGAATGAAATTCCGAAAAGCGTTCCGATAGATAAAGCGCATAATGAAAGTATTGCATGTAATAAATTCCCTGGCCTCAGGAGGCGCCGAACGACTTGTATCGGCGCTGCTTCCCCGGTTCGCCGCCCGCGGGGACGATATAAGCCTATACGTGATTGACGGCAGGAACGACGTCTATTCCCGTGAGCTTGCGGCCAAGGGCGTTAAGGTGACGATAGCGCACAACGACGGTTCCAATATTTATTCTCCGGCGCGTTTTTTTGAATTGCGCGGCTTCATGTCGAACGAATCCTTCGATGTGGTTCACTCCCATCTCGGCCCGAGTTTTCACTGGAGCGCCCTGGCCTTCCTCACGCTGAAGGCGCGGTACGCCGAATCGAAACTCATCACCACCGAACACGCGGTGCATAATCGCAGAATGAAAATGCCCCTTCTGCGGAGCTTCGAACGATGGCTTTACAGCCAGCACCACATGATACTATGCGTGAGCGAAGGGGTGGCCGCTTCCTTGATGGATTGGCTTTCCATTCCTTCCCGGCGATTGCTCGTCGTTCCGAATGGCATAGATTTGCGGAAGTTCAGTGCCGCGGTCAACCCCGACGCCGGTGTTTTGAGCTGGGCCCGCGGCCGGACCGTTATATCGATGACCGCCAGATTCATCGCGGAAAAAGATCACGAAACGGCGATCCGCGCCTTGAAGCGGTTGCCGGACCGTTTCGTGGCGGTTTTTATCGGCGATGGGCCATCGCGGCCTTCGATGGAAGCTCTGGCCGGCGATCTTGGATTGGTCGAAAGGTGTTATTTCGCGGGCACGAAGGATAATGTTCCCGAGCTTTTAGCCGCCTCGGATTATTATATGCAAACTTCCAAGACCGAAGGTTTCGGCCTGGGGTGCCTTGAGGCGATGGCGTCGGGACTCCCTGTCGTGGCCTCGGCCACCGGCGGGTTGCGCGATCTTGTACAAGGCGCTGGCTTGCTGTTTCCTCCGGGAGATTACGGCGCTTGCGCGAAGGCGCTTCTGGATTTGGACGAGGATAAAAAACTTAAAGACAGAATACTCGCGGCGCAGGCCCGAAAGGCAGCCGATTATTCCATAGAAAACTGCGTGGCTGAGTATTTGAGGATTTACGGCGAACCGGCGGCAAGGAAAGCATGAGGGGCTTTATCGCGAAGGATGGTGGAACTATTCGATCCATTCGGGCAGTGGCTTACCACAACGTGGATAACGCCATGATTCCAAGCTTCAGAAGGCAACTTGCGCATTACAGGCGATGGTATGACAACGTTCGCGAGGACGATTTGCTTTCATTTTTTTCAGGCGCCGCTTCCGAAAAAACCGATGGCGGGTCGGACAAGCCGCGGTCAAGGCAAGGGATCATCATAACTTTCGATGACGGTCTTCTAAGCCATTATACCGTGGCGGCTCCCTTGCTGGAAGAACATGGGTTCAGGGGATGGTTTTTTATCCCGGCCGCGATGCCCCGGCTTTCGGCGGAAGAGCAGCGGAAATTTTGCCTTGACAACCGGTTGCTGATACCGGAAGGGCAGGGCGGCAGAATCGGGATGAACATCGAGGAGATCATCGATTTGGAGTCCCGGGGCCATGTTATTGGCTGCCATACAATGAATCATAGACGTTTCGACGGCCATGTCGATAGAGGCGTTGCCGAGAAAGAGATCCGGGAGGCTAAAAACGCCCTCGTTTCCCTGACCGGGAAACCTGTCAAAAGCTTCGCCTGGGTGGGCGGCGAACCTGAAACGTATAACGCTGTCGCGCAACGCGTCATTGAAAATGAAAATTTCAGTTTTTCCTTCACCACCTTGTCCGAAAAGATCGGCATGAAAAGCGATCCTCTTTTTTTGCATAGAACGGTTCTCGATGCCGATATGGCGTATCCGGTATTCAGGGCTAAACTTTCCGGGCTTTCGGATATCCGGCACTGGGCGCGGCGTCGATCGGTGGGAAAAAGGATAATGATGAGGCCTTTTCGAAAGTCAGACGGGTTTTGAAAAGCTGCCTTGAAAATGCGCGCGCTTCGCCTGGTTTCATGCTTTAGCATGAAACCAGGCGAAATTACAAAGCCGGGTTCAAAAGCCTGTCAGCTTTTGAACCCGGCGCAATTGCATAGGGCTCGATATGGAAAAGCTTAGACGTATAATACATGCGATCCTGATTTTGGCGGCGCTGGCCGCGCCGAATTTATCCGCGTATTCACGTCCCGGCGTAACGACGGAATTCGATCTCGAGTACCAGTGGTTTTACGGAACCGAAAACCGGCTGGTGGAGCCGTACAAATATAAAAGCGGTATCGATCTGATGCGCAGCTATTTTAAACGGCCGCCCCTGGCGAGACTGTTGCTGGAAGGAAGGACCGTCGCGGGATTCGGCGCGGTGGCCGAGGCGGTAGTTAGGGATCAATGGACGGGCGATTACTTCAGGACGGACAATTTTCCCGTCGTAGGCACCGAGGGCGATCCCCTGCGCATAGAAAATTTTTTCTTTACCAAAGCCGCGGTTTTTTACGAAAATCCCGGGTTTTCCTTTTTATTCGGGCGCGAAAAGCCCGATTACAATGGGACTTTATGGACCGGCCTGCTTCCCGGGACGCGTCTTCCCTACCTGGACTCGGTCCGCGCCCGGGGCAAGATAGGCCGGCTGACCATAGACTGGATGGTGGCGAACATTCCCTCGATTCAGTCCTGGGAGACCCAATCGGGGACGAATCCCGATTTCGACGTCGATCCCAACGAAGGAGTTATACCCGCCGGCGCATTGTATTACGGTTGGGAGTCTTCCCCCTTTTCGACCAACCCCGCGTCGACGATCATTCTTGAGGGCATGAACCGCCTGTCATGGGATCTGGGCCCGGTCAGCATCGGTATCACCGATCATGCGATGATGGCCAGAAGGCAGAACAGATTTTATATCACCGATTTCATCCCCGTCTTGTCCCGACATCAGGCGGCGGTGGCGCAGACTAACAATTCCATGGCGGCGGATATTTCCTGGACTCCCGTCCAGGGACTGATCCTCGCCGCCCAGGCCGGCTTCGACGATATCAATGCCGACATCATCGGAGTTTCCGATACCGGTTCCCCCACGATAGACGCCTATGTCGCGGGAATCGAATACCAAACCATCACCGGCTTCGGAAGTTTCGGCCTGGACCTCGAGGCCGGATATACGCACTGGTTGTGGGGAAACTACGATGGCTCCGAAATATGGCCGAACGACGTCAACCCCTTTCTCCGCTTCCAGTATAGGTACCTGACGGACTCAGGAGCGCTTCTGCTGCCCTTGACGAGTCCCTATGGCCCGGGAGCCGTCTGGCTGGACGCTTCGGCGCGGGCGAGCATACGTCGCTGGAATCTGGACGCGGCCTTGTGCTTCGGCTATCTTTCGAAAAACAGCGAAGCCAACCTCATAGATACCCCCGTGATAAATAATACGACCACCGCGGCGGCGACAAGGACCAGGTTCATGACACTGGCCCTTTCGCTTACGTGGAAGCAAAAAGTCTTTGCCGGCGACAGTTGGGAAATCACCGTAAGGCCGGAACTTCTCTATCTCGACGGCGATATTTGGCATGAAATCCGTCTGAGCACAGCCCTGAGGATAAGGTAGCCGAAGCAGCATGAGTCCATATTTGCTCGCGTTCATAGTTCCGATAGCGCTTTCCCCAATTCGCAAGAGAAGCACGACCGCATATGTGTTTCTCGTCGCCGGAATCTGGGCTGTTTTCGCCGGGCTTCGAGGGGAAATCGGGGGCACGGATTATTTTATTTATAAAGAAGTATATCTGTATCCTGAAGAACTGATTTCCAGATTATACACCTATGAGCGCCTATTTATCGCCCTTATCCGATTATGCCAGGCGCTTGGATTTTCCTACAATGGGTTCCTCCTGGTCGTGGCGATTTTGGGAATATTGCCCTCCGTATACGTGATCAACAAACGGAGCGGATTGGCGGAGCTCGCTCTCTTTATTTATGCGATAGAATTCATGCTGCCCTATAGTTTTATTTTTCTCCGGCAGGGCATTGCCTTAGGGTTGGCGTTTTTGGCGCTCGACGCCCTGATGGACGACAGGAAGATCGGGGCGCTCCTTTTTACTGTCATAGCGGCGAATTTTCATTATTCCGCTTTGATTTTGATTCCATTCATCATAGTGAATCGCGAGGTCAAACCTGGCGTCCGAAGCGGCATTTATTGGACGGCGGCGTTCGCTGGCATAGCGCTTATCATCATATCGTTTTCCGAATTAGGGAAGGTCTTCGCTAAAGGTTTCGTAAACAAGCTGCTGGGACATTTGATCGGCGGCGGAATGACGATAAATCCCCTGAATTTTCTTGAAATTTACCTGATTTTCGTCGTGTTGAACAGAAAACGTAATAAAAACAGCCATCCGGCATTGTGGAACTCCTTCGATTTGGTGCTTTTGTTTTTCATTTTCGGTACCATAGAGGCGATCTTCATACGATTCGCGGTCTATTTCAAGGCGGGAGTCCTTATCCTATTGTCCCGTGCCGTGGACAAGAAACGGGGGATTCCCGGGGAAAGCGACGACGGACGCGATCCTGTTCCATTGCTCGGCCGATTAGGATCGATGTCGGTTCGCGGCAAGACCGCCGGCGAAATCGCGAACGCGCTCTTCGACGCAAGGGTTCTGCAGATCGGCGTCTTTTGTTACTATCTGGCGAAGATTGTTCGATGGCTGTTGCTTAACGTAAACGACGTCGCGGTATTCCTGCCGTATAGAACGATATTATAAGGCGACTATCATAGTATGCGGGTTCTCATCGTTTCGTATTACTTTCCTCCCTACATGAACGTTGGCGGATTTCGTCCCATGTCCTGGGCGCGACGCCTGTACGACAGAGGACACGATGTCACGGTGATCCGGGGGGATGGGCAGGAAGCCGACTCCTGCGCCTATTTTTCCGAAAACCTCGATCGCCCCGTAAAGGTCATTAACGTACATAATCCCATGCTCCGGGAGCCTGTTCCGGAAAAACCCGGAGAGCCGAACAAGCCTTCGCCAAGCCCGACCATAATGGATAAGCTGAAAGAAACGATTAAGCCGTGGTTGCCCATGGTGGACAGCTACTTTATATGGGCCAGACAGGCGATCGCCGCCGCCCGGGACGAAATCGAAGGCAGCGGCGGTTTCGACGCGGTGATTTCCACCTCCTTTCCGCTTTCGGCCCATGAGGTGGCGAGGGCTGTCAAAAAAAAGTTCAACTGCAGATGGATCGCCGATTTCAGGGATTTTTACGGACAATTTGATTCAAACGCGGTCGATCGGGATTCCCCGAGAGGCCGCTTTCTGGCCAGGCGATTCGCGTCCTACGGCAAGGAAATTGATTTGGCGATCACGGTCTCAGGAAAATTGAAACCTCTGGTGGATAAGGCCCTCGATATCGATACGACGACGATACTGTACAATGGATACTTCGAAGAACATCTTCCGAAACGCGTTGATGTCGAACCTGAGTGGAGAATTCTGTATACCGGTTCCTATAACGAAACCGAATTCACGGTCTCTCCCCTCGTCGAGGCTCTGCGAAGCTGGCCGGAACGCGGCCGCGCCAGGCCCGGGGTGGTTTTTACCGGCAGCCCCGCGCCTTCGGTCGTCAGGGCTTTTGAAAGCATCGGAATGAGAGTCGATTTTTTGGGAAGCGTCGACAATCGCCGGGTGCTGGAAATGCAGGGAAGGTCGCAATTCCTTCTGTTATGCGACGCGATGAGCGGTCCCGGGACCCTCTTGACCAAGACCTTCGAGTATCTCGCGGCAAGAAGGCCGATCATCGCCATCTCCCGGCAGGGTTCGGATCTGCGTTCGGGCCTGTTTTCCGACCCCGCGCAGGGATACTGCCTCAGTACCGAACCGGCGGAGATATCGAGATTCATCAGGTATTGGGAATCGCGCAATCCCGATGACGAAGACACCGCGTTTTACCCGAGGGAAAAAGTAAAACAGTATTCAAGAGAACGCCAGGCAGACAGGCTGGTGGATTACCTGGAATCGGCGGACAATTCTGACGTTGCGCGAATCGAAAAGGATAGGCAGTGAGCGGATTTTGCGGAATAGTTTCGCCCGGGGCGCGCAACAGAATACCGTCGCAACTTCTTCTCGGAGCCGGCGCTGACGCCGTCGGCGCGAAAGGCGATCTGCACATACGAAACGCCTTTATCGGGAAATTCGGGGAGGACAAGTGTTTCTCGACGTACCGAGGTCCCGATAAGACGCTTTTCGTTTGCCATGACGGGGTGACGCTCAACGCGAAGGAGATGAAACGATCGTTCGCCGCGCCCGACTTGGGCAGCCTCCTGGCTTCGATCGCGGCAAAGGACATGGAAAACTTCCCTTCCTTGCTCCGCGGCGGGTTCGCCGGATTTGTTTGGGACGAGTCGTTGAATATCGGCAGCCTGTACACCAATCATTTCGGCACGAGATTCTTGTATTATTATTACGCGGAGCGGCTGGGGGCCACTTTTTTCGCTTCCTCTCTCGCGGATATCGCCGTCATGCTCAGGTCCGCCGGAATTGAGCCGAAACTGGATACAACCGCCGCCTACAGCATCCTCAGCTTCGGGTATATGTTCGACGATCGAACGCTTATAGAGGGGGTCAGAAAACTCGAAGCAGGATGCAGCATGGCTATAGAACCGGGGGAAAAGCCGGCTTTGCACCGGTATTTTTCCTACGATAACGAGACTATCCATACCGATTCGTTAGGCGATCTCATAGACGGGTTCTACGAGCGAATGGCTCAGGCTGTTCGACAGGGTTTTGAAAAAGATCTGGAGTATGGATATCGTCATGTCTCCCTGCTCTCCGGCGGGCTTGATTCGCGGATGGTGCTGTTCTTCGCGAAGAAGCTGGGATTCGAAAATATCCTCACTTTCACCTTCGGGCAATCCGGATGCGCCGACGAAAGAATCGCCTCGGCGATATCCCGCGATCTCGGCTATGACCATCTGTTCCGGGTTCTCGACGGAGGAGATTTTTTGTCGAGAACCATCGAGGACTGCGTCGAAGCCAACGACGGCATGATCATATATGCCGGCTCCGCCCATGCCTTCAGCAGTTATCGGATGCTGGATTGGGGAAAATACGGCCTGCTGCATAACGGGAATCTGGCCGACGCGAGCCAAGGCGACTACGTGGAAACGGATTATCATGTCAAGCCTTCGGCGGAGGAGTGGGCGTATTCGCGACGATTCCTGCCCCGAATCGAGGAAGCTGTCAACGATGCCCTTTCGCGATTCCCCAACCATGAAGCTTTCGCCATCGCCACAAGAGGATCCAACGCGATCGTCAACGGAAGCGTTTCCGCCCAGGGTTTTACCGAAACGGATGAACCTTTCCTTTATCCCGATCTGGCGGGCTGGGCCGCCGGAATACCCCCAAAATTCAAAAAGGGCGAATATCTTTTCCTGGCGATGATAGAAAAGCATTTCCCCGAGGCGACCCGCTACGTTTGGCAGAAATGGAGGCTCAAGCCTACGCTTATCAACAAACGCCGCATGGAATCCCCGCCGTTCCGCTTTGTCCACCGCGGGAGAAAGGCTTTAGGCTATTTTGTCGATGGTATTCTGCGGAGGCCGAGCCGATGGGATATGAATCCCCTCGATCTCTGGTATAAAAATAATACCGATCTCCGCGGCGAGTTTCAGAAACGCAGGGGTATGATAGAAGAACGGCTTTCCTCCCGCCCCGGGCTTGCGGAAGATTGCGCCCGGCTCTTCGATGAAGGTTCCTTTCTTGAGAAAGCACAGGTCCTTACCCTTGTCGCCGCCGTAACCAGGTTGGACCTGTGATGAAGTCTTCGCTCCGCGATAGGATATTTTCCCGGCGGGAATCCACCGCGGCTTCCTCCGCCGAAATGGCGATCTTCACCGTTCTGAACACGGCCCTCAATTTTTTGCGGAGCGTGATCGTGGCCTCCCGATACGGCGCCGGAGCCGCGAGCGATGCGTATTATTCCACGGTAGGCCTTCTCAATACTCCAGCGGGCCTTCTTTCGGACTCGCTTACCGCGCTGGTATCGCCGAGAAGCCAGGCCCACAAGAACAAAGGAAAAGAAAAAGAATACCTAGCCTCTTATCTTTCGGTAACGGCTATCGCCTTTATTGTGCTTGCCCTCGTGTTCGCCATATTCGGAGGCGACATAGCCCGCGCGGTGCTTGGAGGACTGGATGCCGAGACCATCGGCATTGTGCGATATCTATTATTGCTTTCATTGCCGATAATAATCCTCTCCCCCTTGAGCGTGGTGCTGGATAATTTCCTGAAGTCCGACAAATTTTTCATATTCGGCAATTCCGCGAGTCTGATAAACTCCGTTCTTTCCACCGCCGTACTGTTCTTTGTGGTAAGAGCGGGGGTGGCGGGCATCGTGCTTTCCTCCCTGCTGGGCGTAATCGCCAATTTCGCGGTGCTGCTTTTCATTGCGTTTAGAAAAAAAAAGCTGCCGGGCAAAATAAACCTTGCCCTGGGATTAAAGGAGGCCGCAAAAGCTTTTCCGCTCTTCGCCGGCGGCTTGATGGGCATAGCGGCGGGATACGTTGAGAAGTATTTGGCCTCTTTTCTCAGCAGCGGCTCGATTACGCTGCTCAGCATGAGCTCATCGCTTATCGGCGTGGCGAGAAGCTTGTTGGTCGGCACCTTCATTTCCGTATATTATCCTTTCATATCCGAAACGCTGATTAAGAATAATAAGGACAAGTATCAAGACCACATGAACGAGGCCCGGCGAATAGTATTCGGCGTTTTCGGCCTCGGATGCGTGTGCATGGTCGTCCTGGCCAAACCCTTGTTCGCCGTTATATTCGGACATGGCAGATTTTCGTCTTCCGATGTCGCCGCCCTGTCGGCGATTTTCGGGGCGGGCTCCTTCGGAGTGATAAACGCGGCCCTGGGAAACCTGATCAATTTCACGTTTTACGCGAAGGAAGATACCAAGACGCCGGTGATCATCAGCATCGTCGTGGGCACATTGGGGAGCATCATCCTCCAATACTTGGTGGTTCGATCCCTGGGGGCTGTCGGGCTTTCCGCCGCGGCGGCGACCGCGGGGATGGTGAATTTGTCCATAAGCCTTCTGTATTTAAAGAAAAAACACGGACTCGTTTTCATAACCCGGTATGACTTTCTGATTTCATTTATGCTCCTTCTGCTGGGGATATCGTTCGGCTTTATGCCCTGGAGTCCCTGGTGGTTGCTGATTCCCCCGCTCTACTACATCGTGGTCACGGCGGGCCTGTATGGACTCAATCTCGCGGTGATCTCGAAAATACTGCGCCGAATCTTTAACAGAGAACAATAACCCGGGGGACATAGGTGATCTCAATAATCATACCAAGCTGGAATACCCCCCGCGAATGGCTCTCGGAATGCCTGTCGAGCATTCTCGGGCAGACATGGACGGATTGGGAGGTGGTGCTGGTGGACGATGCCTCGGCCACGCCGCTTACAAGGCAGGATTTGCCCGAAGGAGGCATCGACCATCGGTTTAGAATCGTACGGCACAAGAACAACTCGGGCCCGGGGATCGCGCGCAACACGGCGGTAGGCCATTCACAAGGGGAATATATTTTTACGATGGATTCGGACGATGTCTTGGAACCGCAAATACTGAAGGAGTTGCACGGAATTTTGTCCGAAGATCGGTCGTTGGATTGCGCGTACACGACATTTCGGACCTTCGGCGCCGTCGATACGATTTGGACCATGCCTGTGAAAACCGACCGCGATATGATTGTCGACCAATGGATGCCCGGTCCCGGGGTACTCATGCGGAAAAGTTTCTATAATCGAATCGGAGGGTACTGCGAGGAAAAAATCTTCCGTAACGGCAACGAAGATTGGGACTTCTGGATGAGCGCGGCGGATAAGGGATTTTCGGTGTCGCGCATCGAGAAGCCGCTGTATCGATATCGCGTAAGCGCCGGAAGCCTGTCCAACTCGACCACCAAGCGAACCCATTATAAGACTATCAACTTTATGTACGAACGGCATCGCGAATTTATCCACAGCCATGGAATGACCGACAGGTTCCTTTACGATGGATATTTTTTTTCCTTGCCCCACTGCTCCTTCAAGGAAATACCGGCTGTCATGAAGGGAGGAATTCGTCACTCGAAAAATATAGGGGACTATACCCGGCTTTTGGCGGCCTTGTCTAAAAAAATAGCCCGGGGGTGCCTGCGCGGATGAAAACGATTCTCATAGGAGACCATAACTCTCCCCACCTTTATCGATGGGCCGGTTTTTTGGAAGACGCCGGTATCGACACTATAACGATAGGCTATGGCGAAGCCGTACCTCAGGATAGATATTTCTATCGGAGACTCATCGACAGAAGCGCGGCGGTCCGGACCTTATTTGGGAAAATCGCGTCTTTTGTAAAAGATATCCATTGCATTGCCACCGAAAAGCCCGATTATATTTGCGTCCATTTTTTGACATTCCGCTCGGCCCTCCTCATTCTTTTTTCGCCGCGCCCGGCGATCCTTTCGTGTTGGGGAACGGATATCCTGGTGGATCAGCCCGCCGCGCGGGGATTGAAAAGGATTATCCGCGGGAAAGCGCTGGGTAAATCGCGCTGGATCACCTGCGACGCCGAAGCGGTACGGCAATCCGTCTTACGCGAAATATCGGGCCCCGCCTCGAAGGTGAAAATAATCTATTGGGGGGTGGATACAAATCTTTTCCGCGTGCCGCAGCCCGGCCGGTCGATTGCCCTGGAAGCGGCGGCGCTTAGAAAAGAACTTGGGATTCCCGATAAAGCCACAGTTCTTTTAAGCAATCGCCTTGCCGCGCCTAATTATCGCATAGTGGATATCGTTCGGCAGTTCGCCGCGCATGTCCGCGATACTAATACTCATTTGCTCCTCCGGATTCATCAAGGAGCCGATTCATCCTATTCGGCCGCGGTCAAGATCGAGATGGAAAAAGCCGACGCCCAGGCCAGGGAGCGCATCCATTGGCTGGATCGTCCCATGCCTTTCGCCGAAATGCCCTCGCTCTACGGGGCCGGCGACCTTGTCCTGCATTTTCCCAGGAGCGACGCCACCCCGGTGAGCATGATCGAAGCCTTTGCCTGCGGTTGTGGCGTGCTCTGCTCCGACTCAATCGCAGCCTACAAGACGCTGGCCGACGATTACCAATTGTACAGGATCCCGCTGGAGAAGCTCGATGATTCGGTGGTCGAAGAGGCGCTGGCGCTTCGTTCCCGTTTCGCCGATGCCAACGCGGCGACGGTGCGGAAACGCCATTCCCGGGATGTCACGGTACGGGCGATAAAAGCCTTGTTCGACAGCAAGCCTTCGAGTGAGCCATGAGAATTCTTCATGTGGTAACCAGATCCGAATTCGGCGGAGCCCAGGGCGTAGTAAGGACCCTGGCCGAAGCCCAATCGGCGCAAGGCCATTCCGTAGGAATCGCCGCCGGGCTGGAGGGCTTTTGGGAAGCCTTCGCCGGAATGGACCGGCGGGTGGAGTCCATCTCGCTTCCCCTGCTGGTCAGGGCCATAAGGCCGAAAGAAGACCTTATGGCTCTCGTCGCGCTGGGAGCTTTATTCAGGCGATGGAAACCGGATATCGTCCATCTGCACACCTCGAAGGCGGGAGCGCTGGGAAGGCTCGCCGCCGGCGTGGATCGCCGCCATATCGTGTACACTATGCACGGATACGATCAGATCAGGGTTTTGAACCGTAGAATGCTGTTCCTGGACAAGCTTTTAGCCAAGCGCTGCGGAGCGGTGGTGGCGGTCTCCCGTTTAGACGCCGACGCCATGAAGCGGGATGGGTATACCGTGGAGTTAATTCCCAATGGCGTTTCCCAACCTGTCGACAGCATGTCGGCGCAGGCGGCCGCAATTGATCGCCTGAGGTCGGAAGGGCTTCCGATCGTCATCATGGCAGCCAGGGACGCCCGTCCGAAACGCATTGATCTCTGTCGGGCGCTTGCGTCGCGATTTGAGGGAAAGGCCCATTTCGCCTGGATAGGTGGCGAGCCGATGCCGACCGATCCTCCGGCATTTCATGCGCTTGGCTCCATTCCCCAGGCCTCCTCGCTGCTTTCCAGGGCTGATGTTTTCCTGTTATGCTCGGATAACGAAGGCATGCCGTTGTCATTGCTCGAAGCGATGGCCGCGGGGCTGCCGGTCGTGGCGTCCTGTGCCGGCGGGATTCCGGAGGTTCTGTCGCCGGAGCCCGATGGCGGGTCGGCCGCGGGCTTTGTGCTTCCCAATGATATCGATCGCATGAGTTCGGCGCTGAATCTGCTTATTGAGAGTTCCGCCCGAAGACGAAAAATGGGAACCGCCGGCAGAAATATCTGGAAAACGCGCTATGCTTCAGATATCATGGTTAATGAATACAATAAACTATATGAGAGACTATTAACCGGCAAGGACGTATTTTGTTGAGACGCGAGCGAAGCACCCCATTATTCATACTTCTTTTTTTCCCTCTCTTTTTTTCGGCCAGCCTCGGCGCGCAGGAGCCGGGGGAGAAAAAAGAACATCGGTTGCCGGAAAAACCACAGCCGGCGTTCGTGATAGCCGATGTGGAGTATCAGATCAACGGTTTGATACTCAGGCCTTTTCTCGAGGAATTTCTCGCCATAGAAAAGGGAAGAATCTTCCATTCCCTCGATTCGCTGCGGGATTATATCGACTCGTTGACCCAGCTCCTGATTTCCAACAGGGTATTCCAGGAAAAATCCACAATAACCATGGATATCCTCGAGGGGGAAAGACCTCAAAAAGTAATTATTAAAGTCATTACCTATACTTCCCTCACGTCTCTCATGGTGCCTCTGGCGAAATACAACTCCACGGACGGCTTTTCCCTGGTGTTCCGGTATAAGGATTTCAATTTCCTGGGCACCCTGGAACCCTTGAGCCTGACCCTGGACTATTACGTGGAGAGCAATCAGGTGGAAATGGCCACCTATTTCAATCTTCCGTACTATATTTTGGGAGGGCGCTGGAGCCTGGATGTGGCGGAGGAGTTTCTTTATACACAGAGCGGCGGTATCTCGCCGAACGGATCGCTGTCCCTGTCGGCCTCCTATCCCTTTTCGGCCCTGGGTCTGCAATGGTACGCCGCGCCGCTGATCTCCCATCTCTACGAGAGGGATTATCTACGCCACACCGTAAGAGGAGGGATCAGCGCGGGATTCACCTTCAAGGCGGGGCTCGATTGGTCGGTGGTAACCTATGCGGATTTTTACGACGAATACGTTTCAAGCCATTATCCGTATATCGAAAACGGAATAGTCATATCTTCTTCGATACCGATTGTCGACTTGCCTTGGTTGGGCAGGGTGAGATTCAGTCCCAGCCTGGGATTGTTCGATATTTACGGATTAAAACCCCGAGCCTTCACCGACCTGGGGTGGTCGTTCAGCGGCAGCTTCGGTTTTGGCAGGATCGACGGGATTCGCAATTTCAGGAAGGGAGCCTCGTTCAGTATCGGGGCATCCTATGCCGACCATTTTCTTGAGACAGCCCCCATCGATAAGTACGACTTCGGCGTAAACCTGAACGCGACGCTGTTCACGGTCTTCAATCCGGTCATAGGCTTCGACCTGCGCCTGCTCGGCAACTGGTTCGTCTCGGGGACCTATATAGACGAAATCACTTCCTACGATTGGGAGGAGTACATCCGGGGAGAAAAGGAAGTTCGCTACGGCGACCTTGGAATCATCGCCAATATTCAATTGCCGATCAATTTCGCCCAGGGTTATTTCTTCGGTTCCGAACGCTTTGACGCGGAGGTTTTTCTTATTCCTTTCGTCGATATGGGCTATGTGCGAAGCTCCCCGACCGCGCCGTTTTTGGATAAAAAAGACATGGTCCTCAGTGCCGGACTGGAAATAGCGGTTTTCCCCGAATATGCGCGGGCTTTTATCTATAGGCTGTCGGCGGGGTACAATATCATGAAAATTCTCAACGGCGAAGATCCCTCCCTGGAAGGAATAGAAATATGGCTGGGCTTAGGGCTTCATTTTTGAATAGGCACACACCCCTGTCGCGGGGAAAACGCTCCGCGCCCCTTATTGGCGTTTTGCTGCTGATGATTTTGTCGCCCATCGGTGCCGATGATGACAGCCTTGCCATTACGTATCCCGAACCGCGTCCCTGGGATCCCATCAACAGCCTCCCTATCGCGTATACCCAGGGTCTGCGTTTGGCTTGGCGAAGCCAAACGCCGGCCTTGGCGGACATGCGCTATGCCGCGGCGGAATGGGGATACGAGCCGATCGCGGCGGGACCTGAGCGTGAATTCCAGGCCCGGGACGGCATTGGGTCGAGGGTATTCTCCAGGGCTCCCCTGGTCTATGGAGGATACGCGGGTATGCTGTTCGGGGGAGCCTACGCGGCGATCGGAGCCGCTTTCCCCGATTCCGGCTCCAGCCTGCCTTTTCTTGCCGCCGGCGCCGGCGCCGAGCTTGTGATCGACAACGACGACCAAGGCAACGGTTCCAAAACGCTTTCCGGGTTCGCGGCGCTTTCGGGAGGCATCGCCGGCTCCCATCCTTTTCCATGGGCCGTATCCGCCAAAGTAAGGGCGGGGGACTTTTCGGATGGAGCGAGCGTCGAGATTTTAGCGGAAGCCGCCACTATCGCCATCGCCGTGGAAGGCCGCGGCGGATATTCGGGCTGGTTCCGGGCCGGCGCGGCTTCCGGTTTCCGCATGGGGGCGGGAACTGGATATCCGATCGCGCTCAGCCTCCGGTGGACGGCGAATTACGAGGGAAGAAAGTATCGGGGGGGACTTGCCGATGGCTTGGCCTTCGCCGCCTTTGGCTCGACGCTTTGGACGCCGGATTCCGGCGATTTGGAATTCGCGGCCAGGATATCCGCCGCCGGCGCGCATCGCTTCGGGGACAAGATCGGCCTGGCATCCACGCTGGGGTTCCTGTACGACAGCTCGAGAACCGCGGACTGGAGTTGGGTTATCCGCCTGCCCCAGGCATCCTCGACCTTGAAAGGAGACATGGGGCTTTGGGTCTCTCTGGAGCTTCCCCTGCTTTTCGCCAGGGGCAGGCTTTTCATGTCGGAAATCGAGGGCGTGGAATTCTTTTTCAAACCCTACGCCGAATTCCTTGTGCTCAGGGATACCGGCCGGGCTATGTTCGAGAGGAAATCCCTCAAGGGGAATACGGGATTGGAACTGGCCATGAACTTGGACAGGGATCGCAGGGACGTGTTCCGGGCGGGAGCGGGGTTCGATCTCTCCTCTTGGCTTGGGGACGGCGTCCCTCCATCCTTCGGCGATCTGGAAATCTTCGCCTTGATCGGAATCACCTTATAGGGAGCTTGCGTAATGCCTAAGCGCGTCTTTATCCGCTTCTTGTCGGCCTTCGGATTCTTTCTGCTGGTACCCCTTTATACCCTCTTGGCTCAGAAAACGCCGACCATGTGGGTCGAACTTGAATCCAACGGGGTTTTCGAAGCCGGAGCTTACGGCGAGGAGATTACCAAACGGGGATTGAGTCCGAATCTTTTGTTTTCCTTCGGCCTCGACGCGAAATACTTCGGCGTCAGCGGAAGTATTAAAGCCGATACCAACGATAAATACGGCCCCGAGCTTGCGGATATCCCGGGAGGCGATTTTTTGGGCCTGTCCGCCATCATGGAAGAGGGCGGGGTCTATTCGAGCTTCGGAAATCTGCGCCTGAGAGCGGGTCGGTTCAGGCATTACGATATCGTCGATTCCCCGTATTCGCTTTTTGTCAATTCCACGGGCATCCCCGCGAATATCATCGAAATCGAGTGGGACGACGGGTTTTTCAGTTACGGCAGCCGCTGGATAGAGCTGAATAACGACTCGACCCAGGATACCGACGCCTGGGGCTTGGCGACTTACGCGGGAACCCAATCGGGCATAGACAAACTGGGCGAAGGATTGTCGGGCTTCCCCGACCGCGGGGCGAATATAAAAAAGTACGTGTTCAAGCTGGGGAATATGCGCTTCGGAATTCAGGACGCCGCGGTCTACACGGGGAAAAGCTTCGATCCCGAATATTTGCTGAACCCCTTACCCCAGTATTTTATACAGTATATCAAGGCCACGGGCGGAAGACCCTGGGCGACCGGGAGAGACGAAAACAATCTCCTGGGCTTTTTCTGGACCTTGGAGCGGCCCGGGGAATACAGCCTTCTCGCCCAGGTGCTTATCGACGATTTCAACCTCCATTTCATACTTCCCGATTCGACGTGGAACCCCTGGCAGGCGGCTTTTAATCTTGGAGGCCGATTGCATACCAGATCGGGAGCTTTCGGGCTATTTGTCGCGGGCGCCACGAAGTACACCTTCGAACCGAGCGAAATGTATGATTCGGCGTCCAAAGTCTGGAGCGAGCAGGTGGCCTGCTCCTATGGTTATAGTTATTACCCCGAGACGCGGTTCGACAAGGATTGGAAAACCGCCGGTTTCCAGCCCGGCGTCATCGCTATAGAGGATAATCTCATCGGGTATAAATACGGCCAAAACAATGTGGCTGTACAGACCGACTGGCAGGGAAAACTGGCGGGATTCGACGCGGCGGCGGAAGCGGAATTCCGGCTGGCCGGCGCCAACAGCCCCGCCAATCCCTGGCACGACCTGACCAACGATCCGCAGGATGGCACCCATTGGCTGGACGATCCGGTGCTCGAAACCAGGATTATGCTCGGTGCGTCCATGGCGCGAAGTTTCGGCGACTGGTCCTTCAGCCTTGCGCTCCGGGGTGGTGTGGCTTTTAACGCCATGGAGCTGCGAAAACCCACGGTGGCAACTTCTACGTCGGTGGCCCCCGCCGATTCGGATATCTGGATCTTCGAGCCGGTGGCCGGCAATACCAAGTACCTGCTGAGCCTGAGCATAGGGGCGCGGTACCGTTGGAACCTGCGCTGAATCGGATGGGATCTCTCCGCAGCAGCCTTTTCCGGGATTTTGATGAGGCCAAAGAAGCCTGGCGGAGCCTGGAGAAAACATCCGATCACTATCCCTTTCAGACCTGGGCCTGGCTCGATGCGTGGTACAGGACGATCGGACTAGCCCATGGCTGGAGCCCGGCGATCCTTTTTCTGGAGAAGGAAGCGAGGAGGGGGGAGGGTTCCAAGCTTCAGCGTGCGGCCCTTCCCTTGGGGATTTGCGGAAAACCGCCGTTTCGCAGGCTGGCCTGGATGGGCGAAGGGGTTTCGGATTACCACGGCCCTCTGATTGGGTCGGTCCGGGGCGAAGACGAAGGATCGAAGGACCTTTTCGGAACCGAAGCACTGCTCTCGGAGATTCGCGGCCTGGCGGAAAAACTGGATTGCGGGGTGATCGATTTGAATCGCAATCCGGAAGGCTTCAATTTCCTGAAGAATCCGCTGGCCGGCGCGGGGTTCGCCAGGCTCCATTACAAATCCCATTCGCTTAGGCTGCCCGAATCCACGGAAGGGTTTTTAAAAGAGAGGTTCGGCGCTAAGGAACGGTACAATCTCCGCCGGGCGGCCAAGCGTCTTTCCGAGCTTGGAAGACTGGACTTCAAGGTCGCCGTGGACGAAAAATCCCGGACAATACTGACCGAACGTATGATCGCGCTTAAAAGAGAGCGATATAAGGTTATCGGCGCTAAGGATAATTTCGCGGATCCTTCGTTTCGGGAATTTTACCGCGAAGCGGCTACAACGGCCGATTTGGACGTCCATATCAGCGGATTGTTCTTGAATGGCCAGGCGATCGCCCTGCACTGGGGCATAAAAGACGATTCGACAATGTATTACCTTATGCCGGCCTTCGCTGCGGGACCTTTGCGGCAGTATTCCCCCGGTCTGGTGTTCCTGCTTGAGTTTATCGACCAATGCAGAAGCGAAGGGCTCGAAACACTGGACTTCACCATCGGGGACGAGGAGTACAAACGCAAGTGGTGTACCGACGAAATGAACCTTTTCAAGTTCTATGAGGGTCGCGGCGTAGCCGGGGGCGCGCTGGCCGTCTTGAAGACAACCGGAGACTGGATTAGGCTTAGCCCGCTTCAAAAGCCGATTAGCCGTCTGAGAAGCCAGGCAAGGAAGCTTTTGTTCAAAGACGATCGGATAGCGGACTGAAAAGCGGGAAGGGATCTATGCAAAGAACTGTACTGATAGGCTGCGGCCGCATAAGCCATAAACATATCGAAGCCTTCGCACGCAACGCGGCGAGAATGCAGTTGGTCGCCCTCTGCGATCCCCTGCTCCATCGGGCTCAGGCCAAAGCGAAAGAATACCTCGAAGCGATGGTCGCCGTTCGGGCGATAGCCTCCGTATCGAGCGCCGCCCCGCCCAGGGTCTACGCCGACTATCGGCAAATGCTCGAAGAGCTTAAACCCGACATGGCGACGATAGCGACCGAGTCGGGCTATCACCCGCGTATCGCGATCGACTGCCTGAACGCCGGCGCCCATGTAATATGCGAAAAACCCATAGCCTTATCCACGAAGGATGCCGACGCCATGATCGCCGTCGCGAAGGCGAGGGGACGAAAGCTCGCGCTTTGCTTCCAAAACAGGTTCAACGCGCCCGTGCAGAAAGCCCGCAGGGCGCTGGAGGCCGGCCGTTTCGGGAAACTGCTCCACGGCATGATCCAGGTACGCTGGAACCGCAACGAAGGTTATTATTCGCAGGCTCCTTGGCGCGGCACCTGGGCTTTGGACGGCGGCACGCTCATGAATCAGTGCACCCACGGCATCGATCTTCTGCAATGGATGATGGGCGAGGATGCGGTCAGGGTACAAGCGGCGACGCGCCGTTTCTCCCGGCCCATAGAGGCGGAAGACTTCGGCGCGGCGATTATCGAGTTCGCCTCGGGCGCCGTGGGAATTGTCGAAGGGACGGCTTGCGTGTATCCGACCAACCTCAACGAAACATTGTCGCTGTTCGGAACGAAGGGGACAGTGGTCATCGGCGGCTTGGCGACCAATAAGCTGGAAACCTGGAGATTCGCGGACGCGGAGGAATACGGCGATACCGAGGACAAAGTGCTCGATTCCCATGCTAAGAACCCTCCCTCGGTCTACGGCTATGGCCATGGCGACCTGTTCGCCGATGTCCTGGACTCCATAGAGACGGGCTCGGAGCTGCTCGTTTCGGGCGAACGGGGGCGGAAAGCCCTGGAAATCATCCTGGCGATTTATAAAGCGCAGAAAACAGGGCTTCCGGTGGAGCTGCCCTGCGAGTATTCCACGACCGAAATGGCCGAATCCTATAGTCTCCCCGGATTGGGAGGCTGAGATGGGAGTGCCGTTTTTCACGACCGTCCGCGAGTACGCGGCGCGGAAGAACGAATTCGACAGCGCCGTGGGCGCCGTGATGGAGCGGGGCGATTTCATTCTCGGCAAGGAAGTCGCGGAATTCGAACAGGAAGCGGCCTCCTGGCTGGGCGTCAAATATGCCGTAGGCTTGGCCTCGGGTTCCGACGCGCTGGTACTCGCGGCCGATATTCTCGGCTTCAGCGCGGGAGCGGAGGTGCTGACCCCGACGTTCACCTTTTTCGCCTCCGCGTCCTGCGTCGCCCGGCTTGGCGGCAAACCTGTCTTTATCGATATGGATGAAGAAACCCTTGCCATGGATACCGCCAAGGCGGCTGAAAGGGTAACCGAACGCACGAAAGGCATAATCCCGGTGCATCTTTTTCAGCAGACGACGCCAATGCAGGCGGTGCTGGATATGGCGAAAAAGCACGGGCTCTCCGTGCTCGAAGACGCGGCCGAAGCCTGGGGAATGGAGAACCGTGTCGATGGATGCTGGCGCCGGGCCGGCACGATGGGCGACATCGGAATATTTTCCTTTTTTCCGACAAAAACCATCGGAGCCTATGGTGACGCGGGATTGGCGGTTACCGACGACGAAGAACTCCACAGAAAGCTGAAAAGCTATAGGGTGCATGGCAGCCTTGCCAAATATCAGCACGATTATATCGGCTATAACTCGCGTCTCGACACGATCCAGGCTGCGGTTCTGCGGGTTAAGCTTCGATCCATAGAAGCGGCCATCGCCGCGAGGGCGAGGCATGCGGCGCATTATAACGCCAGGCTGGAAGGGGCGCCTGGAATACGAATACCGAAAGTCGCCGCGGACAATAAGCCGGTTTTTTATGTGTACAACATACTTATCGACGACAGGGACGGGCTTTCGGCGTATCTGAAAGAAAAGGGTATCGGTTGTACGATTTACTATCCGAAACCTCTTCATCTACAGGCATGTTTTTCCTGTTTGGGATATAAGGAAGGAGACTTTCCGGTTGCCGAGTCGGTTTCGAGACGCATTCTGGCCCTGCCGATTTTCCCCGAACTCAGCGACGACGAGGTGGACGAAGTGTGCGACAGGATACTGGCATTCTCGAGAAAAAGGTAAAACCGATGCGGAATGACGAAATTGTCGAAATTCCCGCTTTCGGCGGGGGAACATGGAAACGTCACGCGTCGTCCTATGTCGACGAGGGGGCCGTTGTCGGTTCCGGAACCAAAATATGGCATTTTTCCCATATAATGGCCGGGGCCAAGATCGGAGCCAACTGCTCCTTGGGGCAGAACGTCAACGTTGGGGGCGGGGCGACAATCGGCAACGGAGTGAAAATCCAAAATAACGTTTCCATTTACGACGATGTGATACTGGAAGACGAGGTTTTTTGCGGGCCTTCCTGCGTTTTTACCAATGTCATCAACCCGAGGGCCTTTATAGAACGCAAGCATGAGTATCGCGCGACCATAATCCGCCGGGGCGCGACGATCGGCGCGAACGCGACGGTCGTCTGCGGCGTTTCCCTGGGCGAGTATTGTTTCATAGGCGCCGGCAGCGTTGTCACGAAGGACGTCCCCGCCCATGCCTTGGTTTACGGCTGTCCCGCGCGCCAGCGGGGCTGGGTCTGTCGTTGCGGAAATGCCCTGGACGAGCACCTGCTGTGCAAGGCCTGCGGATCGCGATACAGAAAGACGGAAAAAGGCCTCTCTCCGACCGAAGAAGATCGAATCATATAAGGCGCCTCTATGGATAAATTCAATATCGTAATGGACAAGATCGCCCGAAGAGACCTCACCGTGGGTATTGTCGGGCTGGGATATGTCGGTCTCCCTCTGGCGGTCGCCTTCGCGCGCAAGGGCGTGAAAGTGCTTGGTTTCGATAAAAACGCCTCCAAGGTCGATATGGTCAATAAGGGCCGCAACTATATTTCCGATATTCCCGAGGACGATTTCAAGGCCGCCGCGGCCGAAAAATCCCTTGCCGCCTCCACCGATTTCAGCCGCCTGGCCGAAACGACGGCGATCATCGTATGCGTCCCGACTCCCCTGGATCGTTTTAAAAAGCCGGATATGCGATTCATCGAAACCGCGTGCGTTGATATCGGAAGATATATGAAACCGGGAACCTTCATAAGCCTGGAGAGCACCACCTATCCGACGACAACGGAAGACTTTTTGAAGCCGATCATCGAGCGAGAGTCGGGATTGAAAGAAGGAATCGATTTTTGGCTCTGCTTTTCACCCGAACGGGTCGATCCCGGCAACAAAACCTACAAAACGGCGAACACGCCCAAGGTGGTGGGTCCCCTGGGGGAAGAAGCAAAAGCGATCGCGATGGCGCTGTACGGAATCGCGATAGAACACTTGTATCCGGTCAGCTCGCCCAGGGTGGCGGAAATGGTGAAGATTCTCGAAAACACCTATAGGCTCGTGAATATCTCATTGATAAACGAGTTGGCCTTGTTGTCCGGGAAGATGAGCATCGACATCTGGGAGGTCGTGGAAGCGGCGAAGAGCAAGCCGTACGGCTTTCAAGCCTTTTATCCAGGCCCCGGAATAGGAGGGCACTGCATTCCGCTGGATCCTTTCTATCTCGAGTACATCGCCAAGGGCTTCAATTTCGATCTTACCATGATAGATGCCGCGGGTAGAATAAACAATTTGATGCCCTATCGGATAATGAATAAAATCGCCTACGCGCTCAACCGACGAAAGAAGGCCATGAACGGTTCCAAAATTCTTTTTCTCGGCGTATCCTACAAGCCGGATATAGACGATACTAGAGAAAGCCCCGCTTTGCTCGTGATGGAGCAGGTCGCGCGCAAGGGCGCCATAGTGTCTTATCACGACCCATACGTGCCCGAAACCTTCGACGAGCATGGCCGGCTTTGGAAGGGGGTCGATCTCAGCGACGAGACAATAGGGTCGGCCGATTGCGTCGTGTTCACCACCAACCATTCCTGTTTTGACGTGCCGCACATCGTCGAAACCGCCGATCTCGTGGTGGACACCCGGAATTCCGTCAAATCGGTGCGCATAGAGAACGGAAAGGTTTTCAAGCTGTAATCAATGCGCATATTCTTTTGCGCCGACAAGGTCTTTTCGCTGCTCGACGACGCTTCCCCGGGGGCGAAAAAGTCCGACGAAGCGCTGCGCCGCGCCAGCGGATACACTATCGATAGAGCCTGCGACGCCATCGAGCTTGTGTATGGGAATTATTCCAAGTAATGAGTTCGGAGCGAGCCATGCAGTGGAAAGTTCAGCTTTTTCAATTGAATTACGACCAGAGAGAGTACGATGCCGTAGAGGAGACTCTGAGGTCGGGGTGGATCACCATGGGTCCCAAGACCCAGGGCTTCGAATCCGCATACGCGGCGGAATTAGGCGAGGGTTCCATGTGCCTTGCCGTCGCCAATGGAACCGCGGCGCTTCATATGGCCGTATTGGCGGCGGGCGCGGGGCCGGGAGACGAGGTGATCGTGCCGTCGCTGACCTTTATCGCCGACCTCAATTCGGTACGCGTCTCCGGCGCCGATGCGGTGCTCGCCGACGTGACTTCGATCACGGATTGGTCGATGGATCCCGCCGACATCGAGGCCAAAATCACTCCCCGGACAAAAGCGGTGATGATCGTCCATTACGCGGGCTACGCCTGCGATATGGATCCGATTCTTGAGCTTTGCCGGCGGCACAATGTGGCCCTCATCGAAGACTGCGCCCATGCGAACGGCGGGACCTATAAAGGACGAAAACTGGGGACTTTCGGGGAAATATCCGCATGGAGCTTCTTCTCCAACAAAAATCTGGCGATCGGCGAAGGGGGCATGGTCGCCGTAAGAGACCGGGACCTTTATCAGAAATGCAAAAACCTGCGCAGCCACGGCATGACGGTGGCCAGTTTCGACAGAATCCAGGGCCGCGCGGCCAATTATGACGTGATCGAACCGGGTTTCAATTACCGAATCGATGAGATCCGCGCGTCCCTGGGTTTGGTCCAGCTATCGAAGCTCCAAGAGGCCAACGCCGCCAGAGTCCGGGCCGTGGCCCACTATTTCGAGCGCCTCGACGGAGTGAATGATCTGGTAATTCCTTACCGCGGGTTCGATCGAGGCATTCCCACGTACCATATCATGCCGATTCTGCTTCCCGAACACGTCGACAGGGCTCGAATCATGGAAGCCATGAAAGAAGACGGCATACAAACAAGCATACATTACCCGGCAATCCAAAGCTTCAGCGCGTATAAGGGGAAGGTCGGGCCGACGCCGATTTCGGAATACATCAGCGAACACGAACTTACCTTGCCATTATATCCGACCATCACGATGGAGCAGATCGATTTGGTTTGCGATTCGCTGGTTCGGCATCTGGCATAAGGAATAATTCTTGATTTCCTTTGGAAGCGACCTTTCGGATTCAAGAATACCGATATAAGAGGTCTTAAAAAGAGAGAAAAACCATGACCGGAGCTATCTGCGCGTTCGTTTCCTTTGTCGTGTCATCGCTTATGTTGCCGTACATCATCCAGTTGGCGAGCAAGCATGGCCTATTCGACAGTACCGGTGGAAGAAAAATCCATTCGGGAAAGATCCCGCGGCTCGGTGGAATAGGCATCGCCCTCGGATGGACCGCTGGATTGCTGGCGACACTTTTTGTTTCCGCCCTTCTCAATCCCGGTGCGGTATCCTTTCCGCCGCGTTTTTTGATCATCATCGGAGCCGGGCTGATATTTCACGGTATTGGTTTAGTGGATGATATTCATACGCTTCGAGCGTACAAAAAATTTATTATACAATGTATAGTGGCCTTGGTTGTGGCGTTGGCCGGATTCCGATTCGACTCGATCCATCTGCCGTTCATGGCCGACCCTATCCGGATCGGCTGGTTCGCTGTCCCTCTTACCGTATTTTGGATTGTAGGCGTGGCTAATGCGTTCAATCTCATCGACGGGCTCGATGGTCTCGCGGGAGGCATAGGACTTATCATCGCCGGGGTGTGGACGCTGATTTTCTTCAAGGTTGGAAGTTACCTTTCCAGTTACTTTGCCTTGGCCCTCGCCGGCGCGATCCTCGGTTTTCTGTTGTATAATGTTCCCCCGGCCTTGGTATTCATGGGCGACTCAGGCAGCCTCTTTTTGGGATTCTTGATTTCTATTTTACCCTTGTTGAGTATGGTAGAAAGCGGACAAGGAAATGGGGATTCCGCGAGCCTTCTTTCTGCGATAGCGTTGTGCAGCGTGCCTATCGTCGATACCTTGGCTGCAATTCTAAGGAGATTTAAACGTAAAGTTCCGTTGTTCACCCCGGACCGTAAACATGTGCACCACATATTGCTAGACCTTGGCATGAGCAACCGAAGAATTCTCGCGATTCTGTATTCATCCACGGCCAGCCTGGGCTCGATCGTCTTGATCGCGGATTATCTTGGATCGACCGGAGCGATAGTGTTGAAAACGATAGGCATTTTAGGATTCGTACTGATCTATCGGAGAATCGGCAAGGCAGGCGAATCCTTGCCTAAGCCAAGCGATGTTTCCGAATAATATGTTGCATGGGTTGATTTTGGTTAAAACATTATAAAGGCGAACAAAGAATATATGCGCAAAAACCGTGTGCTTTTCATTTACGGAACCCGTCCCGAAGCGATAAAAATGGCGCCGCTTGTAAAGACACTGCAGCGGAATCCCGAAGTATTCGAAACAAGAATATGCCTGACCGGTCAGCACCGGGAAATGCTGAGCCAAGTCAATGATTTTTTCGGGATCAAGGCCGATTACAACCTCGATTTGATGCGGCCCGGACAGAGCCTGGCGGAATTCAACGCGCGGTGCTTGGCGGCGCTTGATCCTGTGATCGCTGGGGAAGCGGCTGATATGGTATTCGTGCAGGGAGATACGACCAGTGTGCTAGTCGGCGCGCTCGCGGCTTATTACCACAGTACAGCGGTGGCTCACCTCGAAGCGGGGCTTCGGAGCGGGGATCCATATTCTCCCTTTCCCGAAGAGATGAATCGAAAGCTGGTGGGACAAATCGCGTCGTACCATTTCGCGCCGACCAGGACAGCCGCGGAAAACCTTCGCAGGGAGGGCATCACTAAAAATGTGTACATCGTCGGTAACACGGTCATCGATGCGTTACAGCTGGGGTTGAACCTTATAAAGGCTCAAGGGGACGCCGAGTATCGTAGAGAATTCGGATTTTTGGATCCGGCAAAGCGTATCATTCTTGTTACTGGGCATAGGCGTGAAAGTTTCGGAGGCGGAATGGAACGCATATGCGACGCGCTGAAGGTTTTAGCCTCCACCTGCCAGAATACACAGATCGTATATCCGGTCCATTTGAATCCCAACGTCCAGGAACCTGTCAGGCGTATTTTGGGCGGATTGCCAACAGTGCATCTCATAGAGCCGATAGGGTACCCGTCGATGCTCTGGCTTCTCGATCAAAGCGCGATCGTACTCACCGATTCGGGGGGAATTCAGGAAGAAGCGCCGGCTTTGGGGAAGCCCGTTCTGGTCATGCGGGATAAGACGGAGAGAATAGAAGGCATACAAGCGGGCACCGCAATACTCGTGGGAACAGATCCGGAAAAAATAGTAGCCGAGACAAGAAAGCTGCTGGACGACGGCGAGGCCTACAAGGCTATGGCAAAGGCGGTAAATCCTTATGGAGACGGTACAACCAGCGAACAAATTATGAAGATATTGTCGGAAAGTAGATAAATAAGGAAAGGCAACTATGTGGAAATTCAGCCAGGCTTGTTTTGTCGGCCTCGGGTACATCGGCTTGCCCACCGCCGCGGTGGTGGCGCGAAATGGCTTGCGAGTGGTAGGTGTCGATACCAATCGTCGAATAGTGGATACAATCAATCGGGGCGCGATCCATATTATCGAGCCGAACCTCGAGGACGTGGTGGTAGAAGTGGTCTCCTCGGGCATGCTGCGGGCTGTCTCGACACCGGAAGAAAGCGACGTCTATCTTGTAGTGGTGCCGACGCCGTTTACGGGCGACCTAAAGCCCGACATCTCGTTCGTGGAAAGCGCCACGGAATCGATAGTGTCCTTGTTGAAGCCCGGAGACCTTTATATCCTCGAATCGACCTCGCCTGTGGGAACCACTGAGAAGATGGCGGATCTGATTTTTAAAATGAGGCCTGAATTAAAGGGTAAAATATATATCGCCTATTGCCCCGAACGTGTATTGCCGGGCAACGTGCTGCACGAGCTGGTGCATAACGACAGGATAATAGGAGGGATCGACGCAGCCTCTACTGAAAAAGCTCGCGACTTTTACCAGGGATTCGTCCTGGGCGCTTTGCATTCCACCAACAGTCGTACCGCGGAAATGTGCAAGCTTACCGAGAACTCGTCCCGTGACGTGCAAATCGCCTTCGCCAACGAACTGTCGATGATCTGCGACAGGGCCGGTATTGATGTCTGGGAGCTTATAGCCCTGGCGAATAAGCACCCAAGGGTCAAGATTCTCAATCCCGGCTGTGGAGTGGGGGGACATTGTATCGCCGTGGATCCGTATTTTTTGACGGCGGCGTTTCCGCAAGAGGCGCAGATCATCGGCGAGGCAAGAAGGATAAATAACTACAAGACACTTTGGTGTGTGGAAAAAATACGTAACACCATAGTGCAATACCGACTCGACAAGGGAAGGGCGCCTACCGTGGCATTGATGGGGTTGGCGTTCAAACCCAATATCGACGACCTTCGGGAAAGCCCCGCCTTAAAGATCGCGACTATGATGATAAAAGATTCGGAAACCGAGTTTCTAGTGAGCGAACCCAATATCGCCAGCCATCCGTCTTTCGCGATCACCCAGCCTCAGGAGGCGTGCGAACGGGCGGATATCATCGTATTCCTGGTAGGACACGAGAAGTTTCGAGGGTTATCGATCGGAAACGATAAAATTCAACTGGATTTTTGCGGTATAACAAGGTGATACGGTCAATCGGGAAGCGTATCCTCGGTTCAGCCTTGGCCAGGGCTTCGGGTGTTTACACCATAACCTCGACACTGAACGCGGGAGTGCCTTTCCTGTTACTTCCGATACTTACGCGCAAATTGTCGCCGGAAGATTACGGGATAGTGTCCATGTTCGCCCTGCTCTCGTCCATCGCTGGCGATTTGATGGGACTATCAGTTCACGGGGGAATAAGCCGGGAGTACTTCAACAAAAAGACGCTGTTCAAAGAATATATTTTTAACTGCCTGTTGATATTGGGGGTCAGCTCGGCAATCATCTTTTCGCTTGTGTTCGCGTTGCGCGATCCTATTCAGGCCTTGTCACAGTTCCCCGGGGATTGGCTGTGGGCAGTGCTTGTTTTCGCCCTATTCCAATTCTTCATTTTGTCTTTAGGGGCGATTTATCAGGCTAAAATGCAAGCCGGAAGGTATTCGACGCTTCAACTTTCCCAGACCGTGCTCAACTTGAGCCTGTCCCTGGTTCTGGTCATGGTCTTTTCGCTGGGATGGAAGGGAAGGATCCTCGGGCAAACCGCCGCGGTTGTCGTGATCGGCGCCGCGGCTCTTTTCTTCCTGCTCAAAAACTGGTCGACTTTCCGGCCGAATAAGCGGTACGTCGTCAACGCTTTATCATTCGGAATACCATTGATTCCCCACAGCATCGGCACCATGCTTATTGTGATGGCGGATCGTTTCATCATTACCAACCGCCTTGGCCTCGCGGAGACGGGAATTTATACCGCAGGCCTACAGATCGGCTTGATCATCGAAATGATCGCGAGTTCTTTCAATAAAGCCTATGCCCCATGGCTGATCGGGAGTCTCGACAAAAAAAATCATGCTCTGGATGTAAGGCTTGTTCGGATCACCTATGCGTATATCGCGGCTATATCGGCGGGAGCCGTCGTATTCGGACTGACGGCGCCCTTTTTCGGAAAATACCTATTAGGCAAGGATTTTCGAATGTCGTACGGGGTGATCTTGTGGATCGCCCTGGGCGGGGCGTTCAAAGGTATGTATTTCATGGTCACGAATTACATATTCTATGTCTATAAAACCTACATTCTCGCATGGGTTACGTTCATCGTGGGAATCCTGAACATAGGACTCACCTTGTTGCTGGTAGAGCTGCGCGGCATCGAAGGAGCGGCCCAGTCCCACGCGTTGAGCATGTTCTTGAGTTTCCTCGCCACCTGGATAGTGGCCGCCAAGGTAAAACCCATGCCCTGGCGGGAAGGCTTTTTATCGCTCAAGGAATTATTGCCGGGCTTCGGAAGGGACGGTTCTTCATGAACGACATCCTCGGCGAAATCGAGAGGGAGTGCGACGTACTAAAGACCTTTGCGTATAGAAATTCCAGCAGCTGGGTAAGGATAAAGACGTATTTGGCGGATACGATGCTAGGGGCGGAATCGAGCTCGCTAAGAAAATCGCGAATATCTTTGGCTGCCACGCTTGAGTTGTCGCTTGTCTCGGCATTGAATTATTTTCGTTATGTTCTGGACGTTCGATCGAAAAAGCCCAGGAAAATGTTCATCGGCGCCGGCTCGGGACTTTTCTCAAGAAACGGGGAGACCTTGGATTCTTATTATCCGTACAAGGAACCTGGAATGGGTTCGGGTCCTTATTGGCTGAGCGCGGATTTCCCCGAACAGATGCTGAAGTTTAAGCGTTACATATTAAAAAATAGGATAGTCGTTTTTTCCTTTTTAAGCGCACCTTTGGCCGCTTTTATCGGTTTTGTGATCCGACGCGAAAAAGTTCTTTCGGAGTCGCCCACCACGGAAAAATTGTGTAAGATGCTCGCAGATCGCAAACTCCTGATTTCCTTCGAAGACTTGGAACGACTACATAAGTCGTATATTGCGAGATATTGGACGTTCAGGATTCTCCTGGCGCCTCTCAAGGTGAGCGAAGTCTTTCTGGTATCGGCGTATACGTATTCGGAAATATGCGCATTAATGAAAGAACGTGGGGTGAAAATTGCCGAGATACAGCACGGACTTATCGGCGCGACCCACAACGGATATAATTATCATATCAAGGATAACCGCCTGCCGGCGCCGCACAGAATCCTGGTATATGATGAGTTTTGGAAAAAAGAGCTGTTGAAAGCTGGTTTTTTCGGCGAAGAAGACATATCGGTTACGGGAAGATTGAAATACGACATTATCTCCAGAGAAAGACCTTCGCCATTGAGCTTGCCGTACGTCGTTATTACCGGGCAGGGCATATTGACCGATCGAGTGATCAAATTTATGAAAAAGGCGATATCGGATCAAACCAAAGGCGAAAAACATTGCGTTTTCGTATATCTTCCGCATCCCAACGAGTCTCCCGATACTCTGAAAGCTATCAGAGCGACGTTCAACGATTCATCGACGGTTGCGATAGGAAGGACCGAAGACTACACGACCGAAGAATATATTTTCCATTCTTTAGCGCATGTTTCCATATATTCCTCGTGCCATTTCGACGCGGTACATCTAATAGGAAAGACCTATGTGCTAGACGTTATGGAGGGGAATCCCATGGCGGAGTACGTAAAAAGCAATCCCGAAATATTCGTTTCGATAACCGATGCTTTACAGATAGAGGAAATCAAAAATGTTTAGGACACTCAAGCGAACGCTTTATTATTTCGTATTTTTTATCACGAAGCGTTTTAAGTATCCGGGAACTGAAATTTACACCAATCACGTCCATCCCACGGCGAAAATTTCCAAAGGAGTAATAATAGAGCGTTTTTGTAAGATAGGCTCCGGGGTCAGCATAGGGGAGCATACGTTTATAAACGAATACACTCGGGTCGATTACAACTGCTCCAGCATAGGGAAATACTGTTCAATATCGCATAACGTAAAAATAGGCATGGGGCCGCATCCTGTCGGCTATTCTTCCACAAGTCCGGTTTTTTATTCGAAAGCCCGCGGATTTATCGAGAAGGATGGTTACGACGAGATAGCCGATAAAGGAAAAACCGTAATCGGGAACGATGTTTTTATAGCCGCCAACGCGATTATACTGGCCGGAGTGAGGGTGGGCGACGGAGCGGTCGTAGCGGCCGGAAGTGTGGTCACGAAGGATGTTCCCCCTTACGGCATTGTTGCGGGAATACCAGCGAAAATAGTGAAGATGCGCTTTCCCGAAGATATACGGAACGCTTTATTGAAAAGTCACTGGTGGGATATGCCCGTAAAGGAATTGGTAAAGCGATTCGATCCCGATCCTGGAACATTTTTGAAGAACTTGAAAGAGGCGATCGAGTGATTAGGATCGAAAATCATCCTTCTTTCGCCACCGCGGAAACGCCCGTGCTTTCCAGGGACGCGTACCTCAGGACGAAAAGCGAAAAATACGGATGGATAAGAAACGAATTTTACTATATCCCTTTTATCCTCGACAAAAGAGCGATATTCGTCCGCATGGTTTTTACCGATAGGGTCAGAGCCTTTAAAGATGGATTTTCCGCCCTGAGCGCCGAGGATGAGAAAAAGTTCCTGGAAGAATGCATACAGTATCTTAAAAAGACAAAGGTTTGCGATTTTATAGCGAAAAGCCAGGCGAACGTAGTTTTTGCCTCCCGCCCGGAGGGCGCGGAATGCGTTCCATGGGGTACCTACGAGATCGATCTCTCTCCCGACGCCGAGAATATCTTAGCGTCTTTCGACGGCAAGCATCGTAATGTGGTGCGCAAGGCGCTGAAAGACGGAATTGAAATTGTGACGACGGACGACGCCGAACTAGTTTATGCCAATATTAAAGAAACCTTAAAACGCCAAAACTCCATTCACTTTCCAAGCATCGAGTATTTAAGAGAACTCAGGAGAAACCTTCCCGAAAGCTCCCGGTTTTATGCGGCGTTGGACGCCCAAGGCAAGCTGCAGGGGACGGCGGTGATCGTATTCGACCGGGAGCGGGCGTATTATATGTATGGAGGTAGCGCCGAACACCCTCATGCGGGAAGTCTGAATTTACTTCAATACAAAGCGATGCTGGATATGAAATCTCAGGGGGTGGGAATATACGATCTCGTGGGCGCGCGGCTGCGGGTCGCGCCGGGCAGCAAATATGAGGGCATACAGCGGTTTAAGAGTCGCTTCGGAGCCACGCTTCGAAGCGGATGGGCTTTTCGCGTCGTATTCAATCGCTTGAAATACGAAGCGTTCAATATCATGACGAAAACATACCTCGGTCTGCGCGGATATTCATACGAAGATCCGATCGATCAAATAAAGGCGGCGGAGTGAATATTTTTTTCACCTTCGATTACGAGCTTTTCCTAGGCAACTTATCAGGGAGCCCTGAACGCTGCGTCATAAGGCCGACGGAGGCTTTGATGCGAATCGCCGCGACGCATGGGGTCCGCTTCGTGTTTTTTGTGGACAGCGGGTACTTGGCAAGGCTCGCGGCCGATAGGGTTCGGCATCCGGCTTTGGGAAGGGAATACGACGCAGTGCTTCGACAGATCGATACGCTCAAACGGAACAAGCACGAGGTACAGCTCCATATCCACCCAGGATGGAGGAGAGCGATCTATGACGACGGAAACTGGAAGCACGATAATGAAAGATATCGGCTTCATGATTATAGCAAAACCGAAGCGCGGGGGATCGTCCTGGAATACGCGCGGACGCTGGAGGAAGCCGCGCAGGGCAAGACGTTGGCGTTCCGGGCCGGAGGATGGTGCATACAACCTTTCGAGCATGTTGCCGAGGCCTTGTGGGACGCTGGGATCAGGATAGACTCGACGGTGATTCCCGGCGCTTTCTCCAGCACGGGAACGCACGAGTATGATTTCAGAACCGCTCCCGCAGATTCGCGCTGGCGTTTTTCCTGCGATCCGGCCAGGGAAGATCGCGCTGGGCGATTTTTGGAAATACCCATAGGCGCGCAGACTTTGGGCCCCTGGTTTTTTCTCAAATTCTCAGCGATAAAGCTATTAAGTAAAAGTAATTCAGGAAGGTTTTCCCAGTTTGGGGACGGTTCTCCCATCGGCTCCTCGAAAGGCGAAATATTGGCAAAGCTGTTGAAAAAATCCGTTGCGCCGATTTCCTGCGATGGTTACAGAAGTCAAAGCCTCGAATCTTCATATCTCAATGCGGCCAGGAAAAATCCAGACGCCGATTTCGTAGTGATAGGGCACCCAAAGGCTCAATCCCGTTATTCGCTGGAAAACATCGATCGCTGCATCGCGATCATGAAAAAAGATTCAAGAAATCGCTTTACGGTTTTTTCCGAGGTAGCCAAAGAATGACCGCGTTGCTGCTTTTCCTGCCGACGCTCTACAAAATGCCGCAAACGCTGTTCCTGCTGGCTGTTCCCGCCATTTTGTTCCGAAGGCGGGAATGGGAACTTAAGGGCGCCGACGGCTCGCTTCGTAATTTCATGATCTTGCTCCTGCTCGCCCTGTTTTCGACCCTGAACAACATCGTCGGAATAGGAAAGGCATCGGGTTTTTCCGACGCGATTCCATTCACCCTTCTTCATATTCTGACATTTTTCATCGCGCTCAATTTGGAAGAAGAAGACTTAGAAACACTTTTGCTCTTGATAGCGATCGAAGCCGCGATCGTGATCCTTCAATTCACGCTTGGAATGAATACATTTTTCCGAGGACATCCCGATTATAAGAAATTCGATAATATAACATATATCTATTTCATACGACCGATGGGACTTTCTTCAAGCTCTTCGACGGTCGCTTTCAAGTTGCTCTGCGGCATAGCGTTTATAACGCTGAAGGGTTTTAAGGGCAACAAGCACATTCTCCTTTTTGTCCTGATGCTGATCGCCTTGATGGTGAACTTCAACAGAACTTCCATCGTCGCCGTGGGGGCGATGCTTGGACTGAAGTTCTTGATTTCCAATAAGAAGCCCTTAGTCGTAGCGTCCAAGCTTTTATCGATACTGCTTTTGGCGATTCTCGCGTGGAAAATGGGACTCGGCGAAATTGTCTTTGACCAATTCTCCAGGGGCATGGGAGCGCTTGACCTATCGTATCGCGACGTTTTGTGGGGCCAGAGTTTCAGGTATATTGTGGACAATCCATTTACCGGCAATTCCAGCTATAAATACTTGACGCCGCTCTACGCGTACAACGCGTCGATGGAACATGTCCACAACTCTTTCATAGAAATGCTGGCCACCCACGGCGTGCCGATATTTCTTTTGTACATACCGCTCATAGTTCTGAACATCAAAAAGACGAACGCCCTGGCCCTGCTTCCGTTTCTGCTCCTGTCGCTGTATCAATACGGAATATTCTGGGGTATATCTTTTACGGATATCGTCTTTTTCTGGATTCTGATGTTCTCCAACAGGATCAAGGATACCGATGCGCATATTATTCATAGTAGACAACTTTCCGCCGGAGTATAACGCCCCGGCTACGCGAACCTTCGAACATTGTCGGGAATGGGTGAAAAAAGGCGACGACGTGACGGTAATCACCTGCGAGCCGAACTTTCCCGGCGGGGTCTTGTATCCAGGCTACAGAAACAAGATCGTCCATAGGGAGGTGATGGAAGGCATAAAAGTAATCAGGGTATGGAGCTATATCGCCCCAAACGCGAAATTCATAAAGAGGATCGTCGATTACTTGAGCTTTTCGGTCAGCGCCTTTCTGTTCGGACTTTCGGTGCGCTGCGATCTTATAATCGCCACATCGCCGCAATTTTTCACGACCTGGGCGGCGTTTCTTTTGTCTCAGGTGAAAAAAACGCCTTGGATATTCGAACTGCGTGATCTTTGGCCCGAATCGATAGTCGCCGTGGGAGCGATGAGGAAAAGACCCGCGATAAGAATGCTCGAACTGATTGAACTAGGCCTCTATCGGGACGCGTGTCGCGTGGTGGCGCTCACCGACGCTTTTAAAAAAAACCTGGTACGACGCGGCATAAACGCGAAAAAAATAGAAGTGATTCCCAACGGTTCCAATCTAGGCAGGTTTTATCCGCGGGAAAAGAATCCTGCGCTGTTGCGTAAGCTCGGTCTCGGGGGGAAGTTCGTGGTGGGCTATATCGGCACTATCGGAATGGCCCATGGGTTGGATCTCTTAATTAAGGATATCGCGGAATTCAAGGACAAAGATACGGTGTTTTTATTCGTGGGCGACGGGGCGACGAAGAAGAGCCTTGTGGCTCGGGCGCGTGACCTGGGAGCCGACAACGCGATTTTCCTCGGCGCCGTATCGAAGGAAGAAGTCGCCGACTACTTGTCCCTGGTGGACCTTTCCTTGATCCCCTTAAAAAGAGAGGCGGCGTTCAAGAACGTAATACCATCCAAAATTTTCGAATCCGCGGCCATGGGCATACCGATATTGCTCGGGGTTGAAGGGCAGGCGCTGTCGATCGTTGAAGGTTTTCAGGCAGGCGTCGGCTTTATTCCGGAAGATGGCAAAGATATGTTGAATAAGCTACTCGCGTTAAAAGCGGACAAGGAGCTGTTCCGACGAATCGGCGTGAACTGCCTTGCCCTGGCAAAAGCCTACGACCGGACGATGTTGGCTGAAAAAATGAGACGCGTTCTGCATGAATCCACTCAAACGGAGCGAACATGACGGGTTCAAAAATAAAAGGATCGTTGAAGGTCAATCTCGGATTTTTGCTAGCCGTACCCTTGAAGCGAGCAAGGATAATCGGGATTATCGCAAGCATCTGCGCCGCCGCGACGGGACTAGCGCTTGTTGTTTCGACCAGGATGCCCCCGTCAAAGAGCTGGCTGCCGGATCGGTATACCGCCACTGCGTCGGTGTTAGTTCGAAGCGAGAACACCGGAAGGCTTTTCAACGCGCTCGCCACTTCGGAGTACGCGGGCGCTTTGGAACTTAGCGGAAAGCCTCTGGTGGGCTTTTCCGGCGAGGCGGCGGCATTGTTCGCGATGAGCACCGACAGTATTCGCGCGGTCTCGGAAAAATTGAAACTTGCGAAGTCCTTCGGCCTCCCGGCTGATTCGGAACCGGCGGTTGTCAGGAAGGTGCTGGATGGGCTGCAGGTGGGATTCGTCCTTCCCGCGTCGGTGATCAACATTAACTACACCGATATCGATCCGCGGAGGGCGGAGCAGGTGGTCCGCTCGATCATGGAAACCATGATTGAACGATCGAAAATCGTCGACGCTGAGAGAGCCATCGGCATCTCAAGGCTGCTCGACACCAGAATCGTGTCGGTTCAGAACGAAATAGAGAAGTCGGAAAAATCGCTCGATGCCTTTGTCGCGGAACACGGCATTTTCCCCGGTCGAACGATTCCCAGGGAAAAGGCATTGGAATTGACTCGCAAGCGCGCGAACCTCGCGTTGCTCGAACTGCAAATCGAAGAATATAAAAAGAACTCGAAACTAGAGGATTTAATTTTGCTCAGTCTAAGGGATAGAAGAAACGAAGTTGTTTTTTCCATAAGAACGCTGGAACACGACCTTGACCAATTGGTCGACGGCGACTCGAAGCTGGCGGCCGAGTACGCCGCCTTGGAGCGCGAACTCATCGAGAAGCGTATGCTTTTGGAGATCCTCGGCGAGCAGGCCAATCTTGTCAGGTTGAACGCCCTGGGACAGAATACCATGTTTTACATCATGAACGAGCCACAGGTACCCGAGACCCCTTCGGAACCAAATCGACTCAAGTTGTGGCTTATCGCATCGGCTCAGGGGCTGATTTTCGCAATCCTGCTCGCTTACGCGCTAGAGTTCGCGATATTGATCGCCGCGTTGCCCGAGGTCGCCGCGGTATTGGATAAAAGAAGGCCCCGCAAGCCCCGGGCCGACATAAAATAAACCGGGAGGAAAAATACTTGATAGAGGAAAATGTGTCATGAACAAACAACAAATCAGAAACACACTGCGCTTCATAAAACAATTGTATCCCGGCGAGAATCCGGTACCTTTGCACGCTCCCCGGTTCTTGGGGAACGAGAAGAAATACCTCGGCGAATGCATCGACAGCACCTTGGTATCCTATGTCGGCGGCTTCGTGACCGATTTCGAGGAGCACATCAAGCGATTGACGGGGGTTAGAAACGCCGTGGCGATCGTGAGCGGAACCGCTGCGTTGCACATGGTCCTGTTGGCGGCGGGAATCGGTGCGGGAGACGAGGTCGTAACCCAATCGCTCACCTTTGCCGCCACGGCGGCGGGCATACGGCATTCGGGCGCTATGCCCGTATTCGTGGACGTGGATCGTGAGACAATGGGAATGAGTCCGGAAAGCTTAAAACGATGGCTTAGGAAAAACACCGTCGTTTCGGGCGGCAAGCTGGTCGATACGGCGACCGGTAGTCGCGTAGCGGCGGTTATGCCGATGCATAGCTTTGGACATCCTGTCCGTATCGATGAGATTGCCGAAATCTGCGACGATTTCGGCATCTTGCTTATAGAGGACGCGGCCGAGTCGATAGGAAGCCGCTATAAAGGAAAATACACAGGGACTTTCGGAAAAGCGTCGATCCTGAGCTTCAACGGCAACAAGCCCGTGACGACCGGGGGTGGCGGCATGATACTCACCGACGACGACGAGTTGGCGGCCCGCGCACGGCATATCAGTACTACCGCAAAGCGAAAGCACCGGTGGGAGTTTTACCACGACGAAGTCGGCTACAATCTCAGGATGCCGAACGTGAATGCCGCGATCGGCTGCGCCCAGATGGAATTGTTTTCGCGAACTTTCGATAATAAACGAGAGACCGCGCGACGCTATTCGGAATTCTTCGCCGCCGAGGGAATCGAATTTTTCAAGGAACCGAAAGACGCCGTATCCAATTACTGGCTAAACGCGATACTGTTGGAGGACAGGGCCGCCCGGGACGAATTCCTCGGCGAATCGAACGATTCGGGCGTACAGACCAGACCGATATGGGTGCTGATGCATAAGCTGCCTCCCTACGAACGTTGCAGAAGGAGCGAAGTGCCGGTATCCGAATGGTTCGAGGAACGCACTGTTAATATTCCCTCGAGCGTGAGGCTATGAGAAGGTTTAAAGTTTGCGTCGTTACCGCCGCCAGGTCGGAATACGGCCTGCTCCGCTGGGTGATGAAAGAAATCGCGGATTCCCGCGATATGCCGTTGCAGCTTATCGTAACCGGCGCGCATTTATCTCCGGAATACGGTCTTACGTGGAAGGAAATCGAAGCCGACGGGTTTGCCATCGACGCAAGGGTGGATATGGGCTTAGATTCCGATAACGCCGCCTCGCTTGTGCGATCCATGGGCCGTTGCTCCATGGGGATGGCCGACGCGCTTGAAAAATTAATGCCCGATTGGCTAATGGTTTTGGGCGACAGGTACGAATTGCTCCCGATATGCTCCGCGGCCCTGGTCATGCGGATTCCCATCGCCCATATTTCGGGGGGCGATGTCACGCTCGGCGCCATTGATGATCAGATTCGTAATGCGGTATCGAAAATGGCGTCGTTGCATTTTCCGGGTACCGAAGAATCGGCTGAACGCCTCATGAGCATGGGGGAAGACCCCCAGCGGGTGTTCGCGGTGGGAGAGCCAGGACTTGACAACATTAGGCGACTTCCAAGAATGTCCCGCGATGAGCTTGCCGCTGACCTCGGCCTAGATCCGAGCAAAAAATGGGTGTTATTCTCGTACCACCCCGAAACGAAACGATCTATTTCCGAAAACATTAAAACCCTTAAGGCGGCGGTGGGCGCCGTCCTGGGAATACAAGACATGATCACCATCGCCACGTACGCGAACGCGGACCAAGGCGGACGAAAAATCAACGCATATCTGGAGTCGATAGCGGAACAAATGCCGGAAAAGCTGAAAGTGAGGAAGTCTTTAGGCCAATCCAGATTTATTTCACTCATGGCGGAATGCGCCTTGATGGCGGGAAACTCGTCGAGCGGAATCGTAGAAGCGCCGTTGTTCGGGATTCCGGTCCTCAATATAGGAGAGCGGCAAAAAGGACGTCATTTGTGCAAGAATGTCCATTCCTGCGATTCCAGCCCCCGGTCTATCGAAGATACCCTTTCCATGCTGGAGAGGGCCGGTTTCCCCAAAACGGACCCCGATCACTATTACGGCGACGGGCACAGCGCCGAACGAATTGTAAAGGTTTTTCGAGAAAAAGCCCATCTTCTAGGATGTAAATGAACGGACATTTCAGGAATCAGCATCCCATAGGCGGCGAATTCGAACTGAATCCGCAGGATTTTTCGCCCAAAGTCGCGGGATATAAACCCTTATTCTCCAGTGGAAGATCGGCTTATCGGGCGATACTTCGTTATGTCCGTCGGTCAGGTTTCGATTCGATTCTCCTGCCGGATTACCTCTGCGATTCGGTGACGGAGGCTACCGTGCGCGAGGGATTTCGGATCGAAACGTATAAGATCGTCGAAGGCCTGTCACCCGAGAAATCGCTTCTCGACCGCGTAGCGGGTAGGTTGATACTTGTGGTGGATTATTTCGGCCTCACTGACATAGGGCGGAGTTCGGCCATGCTGCGCGATTCCGGAGGAATCGTGATCGCCGATCTTGTCCAAAGTCCCTTCGCCGCCAAACCCGCGGCCGCCGATTACGCGTTCGGGGGCTATCGAAAATATCTGGCCGTTCCGGAAGGGGCGTATGCCTTCGCTGGAGAGAATGAACTAGTTCCTGAAGGGCCGGCGTCCGAAGCGGGGGCGATAAAAGCCTGCGGAGGGCTGGTCAAGTCGATCTCTCGCGAAAAAAAGCTATCGGACAAGCTGTATCTCGATCTTTTTTCGATCGCCGAGACCATCTTCGATCAAGAAGAAACGGTCACTAAGGCGGGGAGCCTGGCCGCGTTACTGAGGAATTCGGAACTCGACGACGGAATCAAACAACGAAGAAAAGAAAATTTCTCGTTTCTGTCGGAAGCGATCGAGTCGATTGGATTGAAGACTTTGATTCCCGCGCGCCTTTCCGCGACTCCTTTGGCTCTTCCGGTGGCTATCGAAAATCGCGACGAGGTGAGAAGAATGCTTATGGAAGAGCGAATCTATCTGCCTGTCCATTGGCCGAAACTGTCCGAGGAAGGATATTGCGGATTTTTGAGAGACCATGAACTCAGCTTGGTGATCGACCAACGTTACGGAACGAAGGACATGCGCCGGATTGCCGAAACCTTGGCGAAGGCGGGGGCTAGGGGGGCAGAGTATGATCACCGGTGATTGGAATCTGTTCCTGGGGGAAATACCCAAAACCAATAAAGACCTATATTTTACAGAGGAGTATTCCAGGCTTTACGAAGATCGCCAGCACCAGGCAAGGGCATTCGTATACGAGGAAAACGATTCCATATTCATACTACCCATGCTTCTGAGCCCTGTTCCCGGAACGCAAGGGCTTTATGATTTCGAAACACCCTATGGGTACGGAGGGCCTGTAAGTAACAGCGCCGAAGAGGGATTTTTGAAAAGAGCGGCGGCTTCCTTGGTTCGAGAGGCCAGAGACGCAGGCATTTTGGCCGGATTGATAAGGTTTCACCCCCTTCTGGACAATGCGGAGCTAATGAAGGAAGCTTTTCCCGTGGTTTGGGACCGCGAAACAGTCTATATGGACCTCGAAGCGGAAGAAGCCTCAATATGGGCTGATCAAATACATGGCAAGAACCGCAACGCGATCCGCAAGGCAATAGAGCAGGGAATGGAGTTCGAGGTCGACGATTCATTTTCCAGGATCTGGGAGTTTGCGCAGCTTTATGGTAAAACCATGGAGCGTTTGAAGGCGGAGGAGTTTTATTTTTTCGACGAACGTTATTTTGCGATGCTCGCAAAAACATTCGAGGGGGAAGGCTTTTTGGCCAATGTCTTAAAAGACGGCGCGTTGGCGTCAAGCGCCATTATTCTCTACGAAGAAGACTTGGGACATTATCATTTATCGGGTTCTGATCCAGATTGGCTCAAGGCGAATCCAAACAACTTCATGCTTTATAAGACAGCCCTGGAGCTTAAACGGCGGGGAGTGAAAAAATTCCATTTGGGAGGGGGGAGCGATTCCGATCCCCGAAACAGCCTTCTCGCCTTTAAAAAGAAGTTCTCGACGTTTTCTGGGCGATTCTTTATCGGGAAACCGGTTTTTCTCAAACAGGAGTACGAAGAAGTATGTGGATACTGGGAAGCGAAAAATCCTTCAAAAATAGCCCGATACGGTAACTACATATTGAAATACCGGTATTAGGAGGATATATGGGCGTGTTTATCATCGCCGAAGCCGGCGTCAATCATAATGGAAAGCTGGATCTGGCCATCGCGTTATGCGACGCGGCAAAAAGCGCGGGGGCCGACGCGGTAAAGTTTCAAACTTTCAAAACCGAAAATATACTGACGAAGACAGCGGCCATGGCGGAATACCAGGAAAAAAACATCGGCGGTAGCGAAAGCCAATTCGCCATGGTGAAAGCCCTTGAACTGGGTTTCGCGGATTTTGAAACCCTGCAACGACATTGCCAATCCATTGGCATTTTATTTTTATCCACACCCGACGATTGGGAAAGTCTTGATTTCTTGACCGACGGACTTAAGCTTCCCATGATAAAAATCGGATCAGGCGAGGTTACCAACATCCCCTACCTTCGCGCCATAGGAGGCAAACATCTGCCGGTCGTGCTGTCCACGGGAATGGCGACGCTCGGGGAAGTGGAGCGGGCGATAAAGGAGTTGCGCGATTCAGGATCAGGAGAAATTAGTCTTTTGCACTGTACTACCAATTATCCTTGTCAGATGGGCGAAGTCAACTTGAATGCGATGAAAACTTTACGTCAGGCGTTCCGACTTACTACAGGTTATTCCGACCATACTCTGGGAATAGAAATCCCTATAGCCGCCGCGGCCATGGGCGCCGAAATCATAGAAAAGCACTTCACCCTAGACAGGAGCATGGAAGGGCCGGATCATTCGGCAAGCCTGGAACCTTCGGAGCTCGCCGCGATGGTGCGGGCGATACGGAATATCGAATTAGCCCTGGGCGACGGAATAAAAAGACCCAATCGAAGCGAGGAAAAAATCAAACCCTCGGTGCGAAGATCGATCGTGGCGGCGAAACCAATCAAAAAGGGCGAAATCCTTGGTTTGGGGAATCTCCTAGTCAAGCGCGCGGGGGGCAAGGGAATACCTTCGGAATTGTGGGACCTTGCCGTCGGCGGACGGGCACATAGAAACTACGAAGCAGACGAGGCCATAGAATGGTGAAAAAAGACGATCCGATTCTCGTGTCTCCGACGGCTACCATAAAGGAAGCCCTGAAGCAGTTGGATCTCTCGGCGCGGAGGGCTTTGTTGGTGGCGGACGCCGACGGCGTATTCCGCGGCGTTCTAACCGACGGCGATATACGGAGAGCCATCCTTTCGGGGAAAAACCTGGATGAAGGAATAGACGAGGTATACAATAAATCGCCTAAGGCGCTCTATGAAGAAGAATATGACGACGAGACCGCGAAACGATTATTCCTGCACCATCATTTCGATCTCATTCCCATCTTGGCCAGAAACCGGACAATAGCGCGATACGTTTCATGGTCGGAGTTCTTTTCGGGGAACGCGGCGGAGGGGGAAAAAGCCGAAGAGCCGTCCCTCGAATACCCCTTGGTGATAATGGCCGGAGGAAAAGGCACCAGAATGGCGCCATTCACTAAGGTTCTTCCTAAGCCGTTGATTCCCATAGGGGACAAGACAATACTCGAGACGATCATCGACGAATTCAGGAAATATGGCATAAGGACGTACTTTTTCACCCTCAATTTCCGTGGAGAGATGATACGAGCCTATTTCGATGGTATATCCCGGGATTACACAATCGAATACCTTTGGGAGAAAGAATTTCTCGGTACAGCGGGAAGTTTGAAACTGTTGGCTCCGAAGGTGCCCGAACGGTTTTTCGTGTCGAACTGCGATATTATCGTAAAGGCCGATTACCGCGACGTGGCGGCTTTTCACGAACGAAGCGGGGCATGGATAACCATCGTGTCGTCCATTCAGCATACGCAGATGCCCTATGGGGTGGTCAGTTTCGGAAACGGCGGCAGGGTGACGGACATAAAGGAAAAACCAGAATTCAGCCTTACCATCAACACCGGCGTGTACCTTTTGGACGGACGATGCGTGGAGTACATTCCCGAAGGGAAGCCCTTCCATATGACGGACCTGATCGCATCGTTGTTGGAGGAAAGGAAGCCCGTCTTCACCTATCCGGTCAACGAAAACGATTATATCGACATAGGACAGTGGAAGGAGTATCGCGATGTGATCCAAAGCTTTGAACGGGGAATACAATGACGCTGGCGATAATCCCCGCACGGGGAGGAAGCAAAAGGCTGCCGCGCAAAGCGATTCTTCCCCTGGGCGGCAAACCCCTCATCGTTTGGACCATAGAAGCGGCGCTGGCTTGTTCTTTTATCGATACGGTCTGCGTATCCACGGACAGCGAGGAAATCAGAAACATCGCGCTGGATTACGGAGCGGAAACCCCATTTTTACGACCTGCGGAGCTTGGCTCCGATACTGCCACGAGCGTTGACGTGGCGGAACACGCCCTTAGGTTTTATGAAGAAAAGTGTAATAAGCGTTTCGATACCTTGATTCTGCTTCAACCCACATCGCCGCTCAGGGGAAGCGAAGATATAAGAGCGGCAATGCGCCTTTACGCCGAGAAAAAGGCTCGCAATGTGGTTTCGGTATGCGAGACGGAACATTCCCCTCTATGGTGCAACACATTGCCTCCCGATGCTTCGCTGGTTGGTTTTATCCGCCCAGAGTTGAAAAAAGTCAGAAGCCAGGATCTTCCTATCTTCTATAGAATAAATGGAGCGATTTATATCGTCGATACTGAGGAATTTCGCGACAAGCGGGAGTTCTTTCTTGAATCGCGATCCTATGCCTACATAATGCCTAAACAACGATCGATCGACATCGATGAGGAGCTGGATTTGGCGTTTGCTGAAACACTCATGGCTAAATCGAACACAAACCGTCCAGAAAGAATACTAACGAGGGAGAAATAGATGAAACTTTCCGGTGTAAAAGTTTTAATAACCGGCGCCGATGGTTTTATTGGTAGCCACCTGGTCGAAGCCCTGCTTAAAGAAGGAGCAAGCATACGCGCGATGGTGCAATATAACTCCTTCAACACATGGGGATGGCTCGATTCGTTTCCGAAGGAAGTGCTCGATACTATTGATATATTCGCCGGGGATATTCGCGATTCCCATGGTATGCTGCGCGCAATGAGCGATGTCGATGTCGTTTTCCATCTCGCGGCGCTCATCGCGATTCCGTTTAGTTACCACTCTCCAGACAGTTATGTCGATACGAATATCAAAGGTACTCTTAATATATTACAAGCGGCGCGCCACCTAGACACAAAACGCGTACTGATAACCTCAACATCCGAAGTCTACGGCACCGCGCGCTATGTTCCGATAGATGAACAGCACCCTTTCCAGGGACAATCGCCGTATTCCGCGACCAAGATCGGCGCGGACCGTTTAGCGGAAAGCTTTCATAAAAGCTTCGATCTTCCGATCAGCATCGTCAGACCATTCAACACATACGGGCCGCGACAGTCGGCGCGCGCGGTAATCCCAACGATAATCACACAGCTTCTCAGCGGCGCGACCCACATAAAACTAGGTTCGCTCGAACCGACCCGGGACTTCAACTACGTAAAAGACACGGCGGCTGGGTTTATCGCCATTGCCAAAAGCGACGCGACCATAGGTCAGGAAATCAATATTGCTACCCAGCGGGAAATAAGCATAGGCGCTTTGGCTCGCGAATTAATAAGACAAATCAACCCAAAGGCAGAATTGATTAGCGACGAGAATAGGTTAAGACCGCGAAACAGCGAAGTGGAGAGACTTCTCGGTTCGAACGAAAAGATACGGTCCTTAACTAACTGGCTTCCGATGTATTCGTTGGAACAAGGGCTTAAGGAAACTATCGAATGGTTCCGAATTCCTGAGAACCTATCTCGCTACAAGACCGACATCTATAATGTTTAAGTCGCGAAATATGGTTCATTCTTGATGTATAGCTGTTTTTAGCTGAGAATTAACCGAGCTGAAATCAGGGCTCGTATAGCAAGGCCGGGCATTGTTTTTTGGACAAATCGAAAAATTTTCGCAACCGGCGGGGCAATACCGGGGTATCCTTTAATCATCGCCGGAGGGAAAAAATTTCCCGGCAGGGGTAAATTAGCCCCTGGTTCTTTCCGCCCGCCTCCGCGAAAGCGGGGTTAAAGGCCGTTATTTGTGGAAAATAACGGCCTTTTTTATTGGCACGGAAAATGCATTGATATCCATGAAGTTTATATTTTTTCGGAGGTTTTATGTATCGTGGATTCAATGGATTTGGATATGGTTACCCGGGTTTTCCCTGGGGATGGCTCGTCTTAGGAATAGCTTTGTTCGTGGTGGTGGCGGGAATCGTATATATCGCCATTAAGCTCGGAAGGACGAAGGATTCCCGGATCGGGAAGTACGAAGATGACGGCGCGCCTTCGGGGTCCACGATAATCCCCGATTCCTCTTCGGGCCAAAAAGCCCTTGAGATTCTGGCCGAGCGTTATGCGAAGAGCGAGATCGACGCGGAAACCTACAGGGCCATGAAACAGGAGCTCCAGAGCTAGCTATCGAGTCGCCAAGTTTTTAAGGATACCGGCGTTGATTCGTCCGGATCCGAAGGCCCGCGCCCAGCAGAGGCGCGGGCCTTTTTTGCTTTCAACTCGCCCCACGACACGAGGATGAAAGGATGGAGCGGGTTCGTTTTTCA
>LVBN01000129.1 GCA_001603165.1 Spirochaetales bacterium Spiro_12 | reverse complement strand
TGAGCGCTTCGGGAAGCCCGGCTGCGTGTTGCGCCGCGGCTTCCTCCGCCGTATCATTCGATCATGGACAAGAAAGTCTTTCGGCCCTTGAGAAACGAGGCCAAGGCTCTGCTTATCACGATCTGCGTCTGTGCCTTTTTGGGCGTGTTGGCGACCTTTGACCTTTCGGAACACCACCGGGCCTGGCGCAGGGCGGAAACCTGGACCGAGGAACAGCGACGCGTAGCCTCCGCGGAGGATGCGGGTTCGATGAGACCTCTCATCCTCGCGGCGTTGATTAATAATACGCTTATTGTCGCCTTGTCCTCCGCCGGTATCCTGATATTGGGAATTTCCGTCGCATCGGACTCCGGATCAGGACTGTCGGCGGTAAAAGTACTGACCTGGACGATACTTAGCCTCGGCATCCTCTTGGTGCTTTTGGTTTTATTATACAGGCTCAGACTTGGCTCCAGGTTTGTTCTGAAAGGGCCCATATACGATTACAATCTTCGTTTCCAGCCGCCCCTGGTATTTGCCCTCGGAGGGTATCCGCTGGCCACCCTCGGCTTGACGTTCAATCGCGTTTTACGCAATAGGACAGGCTCCAGCACGAAAAACAAGGGCTGAGCTGAACCCGGAAGCTGCTTTACGTACTCCCGTCGCCCGTTCCTCTAACCGAGGCGAAGCAGGAGAGCGGGCAGGATATACTCGAAAAAGAGACCAAGCAAGAAAAGAACAACCCCGGCGATGGGCAGGGAAGGGGAATTCCTCTTCGAACTCCTGCGCTCCGGGGCGACGGATTCTTTTATGCCGGGATTTTCGTCGACTCCCAGGATGCGGCGACGGAGCTTCTTTTCCGCTTCGACCAGTCGAAGATAATCGGCGCTTTCGGGCCCGTCGGGGCCGGGGATGGGGGAGGGGGACGGAGGTTCTCGATCTAGCTGAGGCACTCTGTCTTTCCAGGATTCCGGGTGCTCGGTCCCGCCCCTTTTTTTAGGGGGGACTATTCGTATCCCATCCTTTTTCAAATATCCGACCCAGGACAGGCCAAAACAGAACAGGGATTCGACCACAAGGGCATCGCCCAGGGCGACTAAGAGGGAATCGTTCTTTCGCAGGAGAGCAAAAGCCAGGGCCGCGGCGAAACAGATCCCCGAAAGAGCGGCGACGCCACCAAGCTCCCCTCTTTTTGCCCGCCCGCCCGACTTCGCGCCTTTATTCATCGTCCATCCTTAAGGCGCCAGTATAGCATTCCCCGGCGCCCAATGATAATGCCAGTTGACGGCTCGATACAAAACGGCGAAAATGAACTGAGCTAATATGCCGCCGTTCTTATTCTTTACGGCGGAAATCTTGGACCCGCCTCGACGCGGGTGTATGTGGAGGCAGAAATGCTGAAAAAAACACTGTTAGCAGCAGCCGTCATAGCGGTCCTCTTCGTGGGATTCGCCGGCGCTGCTCCCAAATCGAAGGACTACGTAAATGTCTTCGTGAGCGATCCCAGGACCTTCAACTACCTGGAAAGCCAGAGGCAGACCACGTCCCAGCACACAGTCAACTTTGTTGACTGCCTCATCGAACACGACAAGTACGGTATTCTCAGGCCCGCCCTGGCCGAGAGCTGGAGTTCCAACACCGACAAGTCGGTCTGGACCTTCAATATCCGCAAGGGCGTCAAGTGGGTGACCGGTGACCTGGAAGTCTATGCCGACGTAAAGGCCCAGGACTGGGTCGACGCCATGAAGTTCATGCTGGACAAGAAGAGTCAGCTCAATTATCTGGTAGCCGGCTTTGTTAATAATGCCGCGGAATACCTTGCCGGCAAAGTCACCGATTTTGCCCAGGTAGGCGTTAAGGCAAAGAGCGACTACGTCCTCGAGTACACCCTTACCGGTCCCATCCCCTATTTCGATACCATGCTCACCTATAACCCCTACATGCCCGTCAACGGCGAGTTCCTCAAGTCCAAGGGTGCCGATTTCGGCAAGGTGGACAAGAACGGTATCCTTTACAACGGAGCCTACATACTGTCCAACTTCACCTCCAAGTCCGTCATGGAGTACGACGCCAACCCCTATTACTGGGACAAGGCTAAGGTAACCGTCCAGCACGTCAAACTGGTCTACGACGACGGTAAGGATCCCGATTCCCGTTTCAACAATTTCGACGCGGGAATCTACGCCTCCGCCCAGGTCAACACCGAAAACGAAGCGCTCTTCGCCAGGGCACAGGCCAAGTATAAGGAAAACATTTACAGGGCAAGACAGGATTCCACCACCTTCCTCTATGCCTTCAACTACGACCGCAACACCTGGGCTTCCCCCGCTGATCCCACCAAGGGTGTGTCTCCCAAGTCCGAGAAGGAGCGCAAGGATACCCAGTTGGCCATTCTGAACAGGAATTTCCGCAAGGCTGTTTTCTTCGGCGTCGACAGGCCTACCATCCTGGCCCAGCGCAACGGCGAGGTTAACAAACTGGCGGCCATCCGCAACTCCTACACCGGCACCGAACTCTCCAAAGATCAGGCCGGCAAGGACTATGTGAAGTATGTCGAGGACGCCCTGAAGGCCCGTAATCCCGCGGACTTCCCCGCCTCCTTCAAGATCGACGATGCCCAGGATCCCTACTTCAACGCCACCAAGGCCAGGGCCTACATGGCCAAGGCCAAGGCCGAGCTGACCGCCCAGGGCGTCAAGTTCCCCGTCAAGCTCGACACCGCCACCGACATCGCCTACACCAAGGGTTTGAAGGGCGATCAGTCCCTCAAAGCCAATCTCGAAGCTGTATTCGGAACTGACACGCTGGTGGTGAACGTGGTCGAGATGGACACCGACAACGCAGACGCCTCCACCTACTATGCCGAGTCCGGCAGCCAGTCCAACTACGATATCGGCGGCTATACCGGTTGGGGCCCCGACTTCGGCGATCCCTACACCTTCCTCCAGACCCTGGAGCCCGAGATCGGCGCCGTGCTGATCCAGATCGGCCTGGACTATACCGAAGACCCCAATTCCAGCGACTATAAGGCCGCCACCAAGGTAGGCCTGTACGAATACGCCAAGAAGGTCGAAGCCGGCAACGCTATCTATGACGACCAGGTGAAGCGCTTCAAGCTCTTCGCCGAGGCCGAAGCCCAGCTGTTGGACGACGCGATCATTCTCCCCTACATGTCCTACGGCGGCGGATTCGCCGTCACCAGGATCGTTCCCTATACCATACCCTTCGCTGCCTATGGCAACGACGAGTACAAGTTCAAGGGCATGATCGTCGGGGACAAGGTCATCACCCTGGCCGAGCGCGACAAGCTCAAGGCCCAGTGGGAGAAGGAGAGGGCCGCCGAGTACAAGAAGCTCAGCGCCAAAAAATAAGCTCCCATGGACGTGAATAGCGTTCAATGAATCGTGAAAGGGCTGTCAGGATTCGAATCCGGACAGCCCTTTTATATTATTTCCACTATATATTGCTTGAATTCGCTTTATTGCCTATATCCACGCTATCGGGTATAATGGCCGGAGAGTCCGACAAAACTCTGATTGTGGGGTTCCATGCTAGGATATGTTGTAAAACGTGTTTTTCAGTCGATTTTATCGGTACTGATCGTTTCAACCCTCACCCTTTTTCTGGTTTATTCCTGCGTTCCTCGACAGCTCGTGTTCAAGGGAGACTTAGTGCTTCCCAAGATAGCGAACAAGCCTGACGAGTACAACGATTATAAATTCAGGACCTGGGAAAAGCTGGGATACATCGATTATATGACCCAGCAGGAATATGCGCAGGAAGTTTTCGGGGCCGATTCGCCCAATGTGAGCCAGGCGCTTCTCCGGGATTCCTCGTTTTACGAAAAGTTCAGGACTGACCTCTCGGCCAGGGGCTATAAGGTCGAGGCCTTGCCCATATCCGGGTATCTTTACGCCACCAAGGACGTCGCCCTCCTTACCCGGGTGTTTCGCTGGTATGCCAAGCTGATTCAGATAGACCATCCGTACAGGATTCAAGACCCGAACAATCCGGGTCTGAAGCGAGGATATTTCCTCACCAGGGACTGGGGCGGAGGGCTTGCCCTGGCGGCCTCCGGAACTATCTACAAATATCAAATCTGGGTGGACGACAGTTTCCCCTTCTTTCACCAGAACATAGTCAGGCTCAATATGGGCAGGTCCTATCCGACCTTCGACGGGGTTCCCGTGCTGGATGTCATCTCAGGGGGCCAGGGCAGATCGGCGCGAAGGGAGATACGGACAACCGTGCGGGGAGAGGAAGTCAGCTTTTTCACTTCCATAGACGAACACAGCCTTAAGTACAAACCTGTCCTGGACAGGTTGGACATGAATAAATTCGAGGACAACTACGCCGACGGAAATCTTACGACCATCGATCCTTCGATGCTCGGGACAAGCTTCACCATCGGCATGTATTCCCTCCTGCTGTCATTGGCCATAGGGCTGACGGTGGGCGTCATAGCCGCCATGAAGAAGGACAGGATCTTTGACAAGATCACCATGGCCTACATCGTCTTCATCAGCTCCATCCCCACACTCTTATATATAGCCCTCTTCGCCCGTTTCGGCATGAAGGTCCTGGGGCTTCCGGACAAGTTCCCCTTCCTGGGGTCCCAGAATATTCTCTCCTATATTTTGCCTACGATCTCGCTCTCCCTGGGCGGCATAGCCGGGGAGGCTCTCTGGATTCGGCGCTATATGGTGGACCAAATGAACGCCGACTATGTAAAATTCTCCCGGTCCAAAGGGCTTTCCCAGGCTGAGGTTTTCTTCAAGCACATCGTCAGGAACGCCCTCATACCTATCGTGCACTCCATCCCCATGGCGGTCATCGGAACCCTGGCGGGAGCGCTGATCACCGAAAGCTTCTACGCCGTGCCCGGCATGGGGAAGATGTTCCCCAGCGCGATCTCGGATTACAACAACGCGATGATCATAGCCCTGACCTTTATTTTTACCGTTGTTTCCATATTGGCCATTTTCTTGGGGGATATCCTGGTAACCTTCGTGGATCCGCGTATCAGCCTGGCCGCGAGAAAGGAAGCGAGGTAAGTATGGCTAAAACAGCTGAACGCTTCGCCTTCGCGACCTTCGACGTGCTCGAGTCCGAGCGCATCGCCGGTCCGCGCTACTCCTATTGGAAATCCGTGTTCCAGACTTTCTTCAAGCGAAAGACCGCCATATTCTGGCTTGCCCTCTTATTGAGCCTCACCCTTATGTCGTTCATACAACCCCTGGTTTCGGGCTACGACCCCGCCGTGGCCCCTAACATCAACACTCCTTCCACCTGGTACCAGAAACCTTCGGCGGAACACTGGTTCGGCACCGACGACAGGGGCAACGACCTTTGGGACGTGGTGTGGTCGGGCACCCGCATGTCCCTGTCCATAGCCTTCATCGCCGCGGCGATCAACATCGGCGTAGGCATTCTTGTGGGCGCGGTATGGGGCTATTCCAAGCGTCTGGATCCCATACTCCTGGCGGTCTACAACGTGGTGTCCAACGTACCCTATATCCTGCGTTCCATGATGCTCATGTACATTTTCGGCCGGGGCTTCTGGCAGATGATCCTGGCCATGACCATCACTGGCTGGCTTTCCATAGCCTTCTTTATCCGAACCCAGGTGATGATCATCCGGGACCGGGAATACAATCTGGCTTCCCGCTGCCTGGGCACTCCGCTGAAGCGCATGGTCACCCGCAACATACTGCCCTACATGGTCTCGGTCATCGCGACACTCATCTATCAGGAAATTCCAGGGCTGATCAATACCGAAACCATTCTCTCCTACCTGGGAATCGGATTGCCCTCCACCTATCCCTCCCTGGGCAGGATGATCGATGTGTACTGGTCCTTCGTTGATACCTATCCTCATATGATCGTGTTTCCCGGCGTCGTGATGGGTTTGGTCACGATCTCCTTCTATGTCGTCGGTCAGCTCTTCGCGGACGCGTCCGACCCCAGAACCCACCGATAGGAGGAAGATCATGGATCAGAACAAGGGAATTCTAAAGGTCCGGGATTTGGTGGTCAAATTCAGGGTCAGGCGCCGGGAGCTCACGGCGATTCGCTCCGTGTCCCTGGATCTTTACGAGGGCGAGACTCTGGCCATAGTGGGAGAATCGGGATCCGGCAAGACAGTCCTCACCAAGACCTTCACGGGCATGCTGGAATCCAACGGAAGAATAGCCGCCGGCAGCATCGAATTCGAAGGCAGGAATCTTTTGGAGCTCAAAACCGATAAAGAATGGGAAAAAATCCGGGGTGTGAAGATCGCCACGGTATTCCAGGATCCCATGACCAGCCTCAACCCTCTGAAGCGCATCGGCATCCAGATCACCGAAGTCATCGAAAAGCATCAGAAACTTCCTCCCGAAGAGGCAAGACGCATCGCCTTGACCCTTATGGAAAAGGTGGGAATCAAGGATGTGGAAAAACGCTTTTACGACTATCCCTTCCAGTATTCAGGCGGCATGCGTCAGCGCATTGTCATCGCCATAGCTTTGGCGTGCAAACCCCGCATTCTCATCTGCGACGAGCCCACCACCGCCCTGGATGTGACCATCCAGGCGCAGATCCTGGACCTTATCCGCTCGCTTCAGCGGGATTACGGTTTCACCACCATCTACATCACCCACGACCTGGGCGTGGTGGCCAATGTGGCCGACCGGGTGGCGGTGATGTACTCAGGTCAGATCGTGGAATACGGCTCGGTGCGGGAAATCTTTTACGATCCCCGTCATCCCTATACCTGGGCGCTCATATCAAGCCTGCCCACCCTGGCCAGAAAAGGCGAGCCCCTGTATGCCATTCCGGGGACCCCGCCCACTCTTTTCAATGAAATAAAGGGCGACGCCTTCGCTCCCCGCAATCGCTATGCCCTGGGCATAGATTTCGAGGAAGAACCGCCCTTTTTCAAAGTGAGCGAAAGCCACTACGCCAAGACCTGGCTTCTGGACCCCAGAGCCCCCTTCGCCGATCCGCCTCATGCGGTGAAGCTCATGCGTAAGAAAGGAAACATCTACGCCGAGGGCGGCGCCGCGGAGGCCGGAAAATGAACGACGTTTTGTTATCGGTAAAAGACCTGGAAGTCACCTTTAAGAACGGCAAGGAAACCTTTACCGCGGTACGCAAAGTGAACTTCGATGTCCACGAAGGCGAGTCTTTCGCCCTGGTGGGAGAATCCGGTTCGGGCAAAACAACCATAGGCCGGACGATAATCAGGATCAATCCCGCCACCAAGGGAGAAATATTCTTCGCCGGGAAAAAGATTTCCGGGATTATCGACCGGGAGCTGGATACCTACGTCATACGCAATATCCAAATGATTTTCCAGGACCCTATGGCTTCCTTGAACGAAAGGGCGACCATAGACTACATAGTCTCCGAAGGGTTGTACAACTTCGGCCTTTTCAAGGACGAGAATGAACGCAGGGAAAAGGTCTTCAAGGCCCTGAACGACGTCGGTCTGTTGGAGGAGCACGCCGAACGCTACCCCCACGAGTTCTCCGGCGGCCAACGCCAGCGTATTTGCATTGCCCGCGTTCTGGCGATGGAGCCTAAGTTCATCATCGCCGACGAACCTATATCGGCGCTGGACGTCTCCATCCGCGCCCAGGTGCTCAATCTTTTGCACGATCTCAAGAAGGAGCGGGGGCTATCCTACCTCTTCATCGCCCACGATCTCACCGTGGTCCGCTACTTCGCCGATCGAATAGGGGTTATCCATCAGGGCGAATTGAAGGAACTGGCCTCCACGGAAGAGCTTTTCGCCAGACCTCTGCACCCCTATACCCGTTCCCTTTTGTCGGCCGTGCCCATGCCCGATCCCGACGTGGAAAAGGAAAAGCGACTTATAGTCTACGATCCTACGATACACGAGTACGAGAAGGAGGGACCCTCGTGGAGGGAAGTCTTCCCCGGACATTTCGTCCTGGCCAACAGCGGGGAAGAGGCTGAATACAAGGCCGCGTATTCTTAATACGAAAAGTCCGAATCCCCGATAAACTCCCGCAAGATGGAGTCCCTGGGCACGTACTGGGCCGGGATGGGGGCGAAATTGTTTAAGAAAGCCTCGATACGTCTGGCCTCGGCATATTCGGGCATCGTGGGTTTGATAGTATCCAGAAGCGGATCGGCGAATACCTTCAAGACGCCCAGTTCGTAGTCCAGCGCCGAATTGAAGGCCTCGTCTGCGCTGTTTTGGAAGGGGAAAATATAGCGCCGTTCCCCCCGCTGCACCGAAGACCACATGGAAAGCGTGGCCAGGGCGCTGTGGCCACGGAAATAATAATCCCGCACCATACGCCGTAAAAGGCGGTAGTCGGTGGTGCTCACCCTGTTGTGGTCGTCCAGGTTGAGTTGGGTGAGGGCGGAAACGTAAATCTTGAACTTGTTTTCCTGGGGGATTCTGGGGGTGAGTTCATCATTGAGTCCATGGATTCCCTCAAGAATAAGAACCTCGTGACCCGAGAGCCGCAGACGCTTGCCCGAGCTCCTGCGGCTTCCGGCTTTGAAATCGTAGATGGGCATCTCCACTTCCTGCCCGTCGAAAAGCCTGAGTAAAAGTTCGTTGAGATACGCAACGTCGAGGGCTTGCAAGGATTCGAAATCCGGCCTGCCTTCTTCGTCCAGGGGAGTTTTTTCGCGATCGATAAAGAAATTGTCCAGCTCCACGGGAATAGGTTCCAAGCCCAGCACCTTCAATTGGATGGCTAGCTTTTTGGAGCTTGTGGTCTTCCCGGAACTGGATGGACCGGCGATGAGGACTACCTTGCGTCGTTCGGAATTTTTCGCCACCGCCTCGGCCATGGCGGCGATTTTCTTGTTCTGGAGCGCCTCGGCCACCATGATGTAATCCTTGATTCCTCCTGTGGCATAGAGCTGGTTGAGCCTGCCCACAGAGCCGATTCCGAGGATCCGGCCTCGTTCCTTGTATTCTTCGGAAATTTGATAAAGGATGGGAACGTCTTCGAAGGGATCCAGCCGCTGGGGACTGTCTTTGTGCGGGTATCGCAAGAGCATGCCGCCATGATAGGGAATGAGCTCCCAGATGGAGAGAACGCCTGTGGAACTCACCAGGGGATAAATATAAAGATCCCTGAATCCCGCGCATTCGTTCAATGCGATCTGCGGATCGTTGAGATTCTCCACGAGCGCGAGGGTGTCCAATTGTTCATTCTTTTTGAAATACCCGCAGGCGAAGGCCCACGGCCACTTCTCGAGTTGTATGGGGATATTGTCCTCGGTTAGCATTCTCATGCGCTGACTTAGGACAGATACCTCTTCCTCGCTCAAGGGCTGTTCGTCCGCATAATAGTGATAAAATCCCGCGCCTATAGCCATGCCGGCGATCAATCTTCGCTGGGGGAAAAGCTGTCGGGAGGCGATGGCCAGGAGAAAGCAGAGCGATCTCCTGTAGACGAGGGCGCCGGGAGCCGAATTGCTTAGCACCGGAGCAACCCTGCAATCGCTCACAAGTTGTGTATCCAGGCCTTTGATTTCGTTATCCACCAGGGCGGCCACCAGTGGCTGCTCGAGACATCCTGTCTTGGTAAGGACATCCAGCACCCTCACCCCGGAAGGATAGGCGGCTTTCTCGCCCGATTCGTACGATACGGTAATTTGTGTCATTAGGCTAAACCTCCCGAGTTTGACGATGCGAACCTTCAAAGAGTACAATAAACGATAACGCAGCACTAGAGATGAGCGAAAAGGAGACATCATGAATAATGAAATTCCCGTCAGAAGCCAGGTGCGGCCTGAAGATCGCTGGGATCTCTCGGCCCTCTTCGGTTCGGACGAGACATGGGAAGAGGGGCTCAAGGAGCTTGTCGGCTTGCAGAAAGGCATTGAAAAAGCCCGACAGGGCTTCGCCGACTCCAAGCAGAGCTTCCGCTCCCTCCTCGGCTTCTACGAGTCCTATTCCATCCTGGACGAGCGTCTGGCCTACTACGCCGACCTGCGGACCACCGAGGACGAGGGCGACAGCGCCGCCAGGGGGCGCCTGGACCGCTATATCGGCGCCGCCACCGCGGGGCAGGCCGCCTGGTCCTGGCTGGTGCCCGCCATCCAGGCCCTGCCCGAAACCTTCGTAGAATCCTGTCTTCAGGACCCCGGCTTCGCGGATTACAAGGTCTTCCTGAGCAAGCTCCTGCGCTTCAAGCCCCATATCCTGACGGAAAAGGAAGAAAGGCTCCTGGCGCTGCAGGCCGAGAGCAATCGCGTCGCCCAGGAAACCTTCGGCATCCTGACTAATGTGGACTTCGATTTTGGCCGGGTTAAAACCGACGAAGGCATGCAGGCCCTGAGCCAGTCCAGTTTCGCCTCCCTCATACGCAGCAAGGACAGGGATCTGCGGCGCAGGACCTACATGAAGTTCTACGGCCTCTACGACGCCCATAAACACAGCCTGGCCAGCCTCTACGCGGGCTCGGTCAAGACCGACAAATACCAGGCCAAGGTTCGCAACTACCCCAGCGCCCGGACGCAGGCCCTCTTTCCCGACAAGGTCCCTGAGGCGGTATACGACAACCTGGTGAAGACTATCAACGAGAATCTGCCGGTTCTCCACGAGTATTATGAGTTGAGAATGAAGATCCTGGGCCTGAGGGAGCTTCGCCACTACGACGTCTACGTGCCCCTGGTCCCCGAGGCGAAGAGCAGGCACTCGTACCGGGAAGCCGTGGATATCGTTATCGATGCCCTCGCGCCCCTGGGCGGGGAGTATACGAAAACCCTCAAGTCGGGGCTTCTGGGCGGCTGGGTGGATCGGTACGAAAACAAGGGGAAGCGTTCCGGGGCCTTCTCCGCGGGCAGCTTCTCGGGCAAACCCTATATCCTTCTCAACTACAAGGAGGATGTGCTGCACGATATGTTCACCATGGCCCACGAAGGCGGACACTCGATGCATTCCTGGTACTCCGTGGCGAACAATCCCTTCCTCTGCTACAACTACAGCATTTTCGAAGCGGAAGTGGCCAGCACCTTCAACGAGCAACTGCTCTTCGATCACCTGTTCAAGCGCTCGAATTCGGAACAGGAACGCGCCTCCCTTCTGGCGACCCGAATCGACGGAGTCCTGGGCACCCTGTTCAGGCAGACCATGTTCGCCGAATACGAGGCCATTACCCATGCCATGGCCGAATCGGGACAGGCGCTTACCCTGGAGGCCCTCAGGGCGGAGTACAGGAAGTTGCTGGTCAAATACTTCGGTCCCCTTATGAAGTTTGAAACGGTGTCGGACCTGGAGGGCCTGCGAATCCCCCATTTTTACAACGCCTTCTACGTGTACAAGTACTCTACCGGCGTCGCGGCGGCCATCGCCCTCTCCCAGCGCGTGCTCTCCGGCGGGGACCGCGAACGAAAGGATTACTTCGCCTTTCTCTCCTCCGGCGGCGCGCGTTTTCCCCTGGAGGCCCTCAAACTCGCCGGCGTCGACATGGCTAGCCCCGAACCAGTGCGCGCCGCCTGCGCCAAATTCGCCTCCGACGTCAAGGCGCTGCGGGATATACTCAGGCTCTGAGCCAGGAATTCTGGTTCTGCGCCGCGAAAAGCGGCGCGAGGAGGCCGCAAGTGGGAAAACGGAATATTCCCTTCCTTGTGCCGATCCTTCTGCTGTTCTGCCAGGGCCTCAGCGCAAAGCCCGCTGAGGGCGGCTTTCGCGCTGAGGCCTTGGTGGAAACGAATGTCGCCTACCTCGCGTTGAGCGCTCTATCAACGAGTCCCAATAATGTCTTTCTTGTTATCCCTGTCAATTCCCAAATCATGATTGCGGAAAAATTCAGCATCGATCCCTCCCTGGTTTTCGTCTATAATAAGAATTCCTCATCGAAGGAAGACAATTTCATGGTCCTGTTCGATCTCGGCGCATCGTTCCATTTCGGCGCCGGCCTTCAAGGCTGGGTCATTGGCCTGACGCCGGGAGTTTTCTATTCCTTCGATTCCCGTCTGGCTGGGTTTTCCGCCAGCATAAAGAGCGGCTACCAGTGGGTGCTCGAAAAAGGACTGGTGCTCGGAGTCATGCTGGGGGGCAGGTATATCTACCTGGACGGCACACTGGTAATACCCGATTTGGCTCTCAATCTTGGCTGGAGATTGTGACAGGAACGTTGAGCGAAAACGCCGACGGCGCCGGGCTGTCGGGGATCTCGGATAATGGCGCGGCAAATTGGATTATTTGATTCTCTATAGCAGGCCGATTCTGGACAGAACTATGCTCGCCGCCGCGAGGGCCGCCGTTTCGGTTTTCAGGATGCGCCGGCCGAGGGAACAGACAAGAAAACCGCGGGAACGCAGCAGCTCCAGCTCCGCTTCCGTCCAGCCCCGCTCGCTGCCTACGGCGAGCCAAAGCGGGGTCCTTAATCGAGGAAAATCGGCCAACTTCGGAAGCTTCTCGCCTGGGTGGAACACCAGCCTGTCGGGCTCTTCGGCCGGGACTTCGGAAACGAAATCCCGGGGCGTTGTTCGAGCGCCCGTCGCCGCGTCGCTGTCAAGCGACGCGGCGACGCGTTGCGCGGCATCGAGCGCGTCGCAGGCGCGCGGAAGGCTCCAGAAACATTCGACCTGAGGGAGTCTGGGGTTGCCGGACTGCATCGCGCCCTCGATCAGATGGCTTTCGAAATCCCTGGTCCTGAAGAAACTCGATTCGGCGTAGGATTTTTCCCCCAGCTCGCTCAGGGTAAACCAGATACGCCGAAGCCCAAGGCTGGTGAGATCCTTGAGTATCCTGCCTGCCTGTATAGGTCTTGGAAAACCTATGAGAATGTTCACCGGATACAGGGAGGGAGCTTCCGATTCGGGCCGGTAGGAGAGGAGTATGGATTCGTGGCTCAGCTTTTCGATGCTGGCGCTGCCCAGGCTCCCGTCAGAGCAGCCTGCGGCGATGATCTCGCCCTGCTTTTTCCTGAGCACCCGGGTGATGTGGCCGTAGCGCGCGTCGCTCCTGTAGAGGGGGATCCCCAATTCCTCCTCTTTCAGGTAGAGAATGTTCATGCCAGCGGATCCACATCGGCCTCGTAATCGACGCCGGGAATTCCAAAGCCGTGAACCCGCAGGAAATCGGCCTTGAAGCCCTCCAGGTCCGCCAACTTCGGCAGGGTCTCCTGATCGATTTTTCCCATCAGTTCGAGCACCTTGTTCTGGACCGAATCCCGCATTTCCAGCTCGTCCAGCCTGATCCTGCCTTCGCCGTCCACCGGCACCGGCCGGCCGGCGCTCGCATAAAGCCGATCGGAGAACAGCCTCGCCATTTGATCGAGACAATCCTCGTGGCCCCCGTCTTCCTTCATTACCTTGAAGAGCACCGAAACATAGAGGGGGATTATGGGGATCACCGCGCTGGAACGGGTTACCACAGCTTTGTTTATCGAGACGAAGGCGCCAAGGCCCGAAACCGCGTGGCGCGCGTTGAGCGATCTTGCCGCCCTTTCGAGGTCTTCCTTGGCTTTCCCGATTGTGCCGTCCTTGTAGATGGGGTGGGAGAGGGGAGGGCCGATATAAGAATACGCGGCGCTCAACGCGCCGGGGGCCAGGACGCTGGTCTCCGCCAGGGCGTCGATCCAGAGCTCCCAATCCTGCCCGCCCATCACCTTGACCGTGTCGGCGACCTCCTGGTCGGAGGCCGGCTCCACGCTGGCCTGGCTCAACTTGCCGGTGAAAGGATCGGCGGTCGTGCCGGAAAAGCTCCTGCCGATCGGCTTTATGACTGAACGGTACATCGTTCCGGTTTCGGGATCCACCCGCACAGGACTGGCGAGGGAATAAATAACCAGATCGTAGGCGTAACCGCCGGCTTTGGCTTCCCCGATCGCCAAGGCTTTGGCTTCCCTGGAAAAGGCGTCCATCGAGTGGCTTTTTGCCACGAGGCCTCGTTCGGCGGCGAGCCTGTCGAAGGCGCGATTGGCGTACCAGCCGGGGGAGCCGGTCTTGGTGGCCGAAGGCTCCCGCTCGAAGGAAATCCCCAGGGTGGAAGCCCCATAGCCGAAGGCCGCCACGATTCGGGATGCCAGGCCGTAACCCGAGGAGCAGCCGATCACCAGGACGTGATGGGGAGCTTTGGTCGGGGCCGATGCCGAAACCCCGGCCCGGACGCTGCCGCCAACCTTATCCAGAACCCGCCGCATCTGCTCCTCCACGTCCCTGGCGCAACCGACAGGGTGGGCGTTGAGGCAGATATTGTTTCGTATCATTGGCGATATTTTCATTCTTCTACCCCCGAGGACATGGCTATCCACTCGGCTTCCACCGCCAGCTCTCCATCGACCTTGCCGCGGCCCTTCTGGTGAAGAACAAGGGAGCCGGACTTGCAGATTTCTATTTCCATATCCAACCGGTCGCCCGGAAATACGGGTTTCCGGAAGCTGGCCGAACGTATCTTGGCGAGTACGAAAAGCCCCTTGGGTTTTATGCCAAGGAGTTTGGCGCCCACGCCCCCGGCCTGGGCAAGGGCCTCGATGAGGAGAACCCCGGGCACCACCGGGTGTTTGGGAAAATGCCCGGCGAAAAAGAACTCTTCGGCCTTGAAAAGCCTGGAAGCGATAATTGTTTGCCCCCGGGTTCGGGCTTCATCCACGAACAAAAAGGGGCTCCGATGAGGTATATACTGTTCAACCGTATCCATTATTCTATCCTTTTTCGGCGATGAACCATCTTTGATTGTTTCCATAACTATACCGCTCTTCGGATAAAACCGAAAGAAGGCGCCCGCCCTCAGACTTTCTTAAAGGCCAGCGCTCCGTTATGTCCGCCGAAGCCTAAGGACGCGCTCAACGCGGCTTGAACCTGGTATTGGATCGCCCGGTTGGGGATATAATCCAGGTCGCAGCCGCCGTCTGTATCGGCGGAATCCAGATTGATCGTGGGAGGCAGCCATCCGGTTTCCAGGGCTTTGATGCAAACGATAGCTTCCAGGGCTCCAGCCGCGGCGATGCAGTGTCCCGTCATGCTCTTGGTGGAGCTGATCTTCAAGGTTTTTGCGTGTTCCCGAAAGCAATGTTTGACCATGAGGGTTTCTGTGGGGTCGTTGAGGGGTGTGGAAGTACCGTGGGCGTTGTAGTAGCCCACATCTTCGGCGCCCAAGCCCGCGTCCTCCAGCGCCAGGGCCAGGGCTCTGGCGCCCTGCACCGCCTGGGGATCGGGAGCCGTGAGGTGATAGGCGTCGCAGCTGGCCCCGTAGCCTGCGGCTATGGCACGGATATTCGCCTTCCTGGCCCGGGCCCTTTCGTAATTCTCCAGGATGAGGACGCCCGCGCCTTCGCCTATGACAAAACCGTCCCTGGCCAGATCGAAGGGTCGGGAAGCTTGGGTCGGCCTGTCGTTGTATCCCGTGGAAAGGGCTTTGAGCTTGCAGAAGCCCGACATGGCGAACAGCGTGATCGCCGCCTCGGTGCCGCCGGCGACCACCACATCCAAACGCCCCGCGCGCAGCAAATCGATGGCCTGGCCGATGGCGTCGGTGCCCGAGGCGCAGGCCGTGACCTGGGTGAAGGCCGGGCCATGGATTTTAAGCCTCATGGCGACGTTGCCCGCGGCTTCGTTGGCGATCATAAGCGGCACTGTCATCGGAGGCAATCTGTCCGGACCCGACTCCATCAGCTTGGTGTGGGATTCCTCAAAGACATCGATACCGCCGATGCCGTTACCCAGGCAGACGCCGACCCGCTCGGGCCTATACCCGAAGTCCAGGGCGCCTTCGGAGTCTTCCCGAAACCCTGCGTCCCTCCAGGCCTGCACCGAGGCCGCGACCGCGTATTGGGAGAACAAAGCCATCTTGCGGGCTTCCCGTTTGTCCATCCACAGCGAGGGATCGAAGTTTTTCACCTCCGCGGCGATTCTGCTCTCCAGCGCGGAGGCGTCGAAATGTGTCACTGCCCCGACGCCCGATTCGCCCTTGAGAAGGGCGTTCCAAAAACTGTCGACATCGTTGCCCAGAGGGCTTATGAGCCCGAGGCCCGTTACCGCGATTTCTCGTTTCATGTGATTACTCCTGTCGAACTTACCAGCGTATGACCGCGGACCCATAGGTGAGACCCGCGCCGAATCCCACGAGCATTATCAGATTGCCCGGTTTCAATAGCTTCTTTTCATCCATTTCCGCCAGGGCGAGGGGTATGCTGGCCGCCGATGTGTTCGCGTACTCTTCGATATTCATGTAGAACTTTTCCGCCGGTACGCCGAAGCGCTTGCCCGCCGCCTGGACGATCCTGGCGTTAGCCTGGTGGGGTATTATCCAGTCGAAATCCCCGAGGCTGTATGCTGTGGCATGCATGATTCTTTCTATCAGAACGGTGATCGATTTTACGGCGAATTCGTATACCTTCTTCCCGTCCATGCGCAGGGTGGGCACCGTGGGCGCGCTCCGTTCCCAGATGTCGTCCCTGGGCGACTGCTCCAGGTAGAGATCCTTCGCGCCCGAACCCTCGGCGCCCAAAATGAAGGAAAGGCAGCCCCGGCCCGCCTCGTCGATCCGGGAGACGACAGCGGCCCCGGCTCCGTCGCCGAAGAGCACCGCCGTGGACCTGTCGCTCCAATCCGCGATTCTGCTCAGCAAATCGGAGCCTATCACCAGGGCGTGACGTCCGTGCCGAGCTTCAAGCATCGAGGCCGCGGCGTCAAGGGCATAGATGAAGCCAGTACAGCCGGCGGTTATGTCGAAGGCGGGGACGCCATAGGCGCCGATCTTTTCCTGCACTATGCAGGCGGTGGCGGGAAAACCGAAGTAGTCGGGGGTGGCGGTGGCCAGCACGATAAGATCGAGTTCCTTCGGGCCTATCCCTGCCTTGGTCAAGGCTTTCCGGGCAGCCTCGGCGGCCATGTCGCTGGTCATGGTCCCCTTGGGCGCGAAATGCCTGGCCCCGATACCCGTATGGGAACGGATCCATTCGTCGGTGGTATCCAGGCGTTCGGCGATATCCTCGTTACTCATGCGAAGAGGGGCTATGCTCGCCCCCAGGGAGCGCAGTATAACTGACATAAACAGCTCCTTTATGAAATGACATAATATGTTAATTTGTCATTCTTCCTTATTCAACATGAATGAAAGGAAGCTGTCAATACATAGAGAACCGGTGCGCGTCGGCGCTCCCCCCGCACGATTGCCACAAAGCCATTACATCGTCCGGTTCTCTTGACCCTCGGGCTTAGATTTTCTATATTTCTTATGATCAATTTTACTTTAACTGTATTTCAGGAGGATAAGGTATGAACGTCAAACCCTTGGGAGATCGCATTCTGATCAAAATCAAGGAGAGCGAGACCAAGACTGCGGGAGGTATCATCATTCCGCAGACCGCCCAGGAAAAAACCCAGACGGGCGTGGTCGTCGCTGTGGGAACCGACAAGGATGTGATCAAGGTCAAGGCGGGTGATGAAGTCATGTACGACAAGTACGCGGGTACCCAGATCAAGATCGGCGGCGCCGAGCACCTCATCGTCAAGATGTCCGATATCCTCGCCGTGCTTGAATAGTTCCAAGCCAACGGGATAGCGTAAAAAGGACTGCCTAAAAAGGCAGTCCTTTTTTATGCGCTTCGCCCATATCGAGGTTCCGGGTTTCGGTCGCTCCGAACCCGGCTGTTCTCGAACTTATGGCTTCAGAATCGCGAGCAGCTCCTCGGGGCTCTTCGCCTTGAGGATCGCCTGACGCTTTTCCTCGCTGCGGAAAAGCATACTCACCTCGGCGAGGAACTGAAGGTGTGGACCAGTCTTATCCGGGGGAGACAGGGTCATGATGAAGATTCTGCAACCCTTGCGATCCAAGGCTTCGAAATCCACTTCTCTGTCCGAAACACCTACGCAGGCGACCAGTTCGGAAACAGCCTGGGTTTTCCCATGGGGAATAGCTATGCCATGCTTCATCCCCGTACTCATCCGCCCTTCGCGTTCCAGCACCGAAGCCTTGGCCTCGGCTTTATCGCGCACCTTGCCGCTTTTCATCGCCACATTGACGAGCTCGTCGATAATCTGATCCTTGTTTTCCCCTGAAAGATGCAGGGCGACGAGTTCGGGTTTTAAAACTGTCATGAGGTCCATATATCTGGATAGTAGAGTGCGGGACCTAAGGCGTCAAGCCTCGGCGGCCCCGGGTTTTATCGAGCGAAACCCAGAGCGGGACGGTAGTTACGGCAAGATAGGCATCACTGCTTCAGATGAAGTTGCGCGGAGCCTTTGGGTCGGCCTGGAGCGAACCGCGGGCGATAAGGGCCTGCGCCGCCCCGATCCATAGGGCGTCCAGGAAACCGGCCATCATCGCCAACAAAGAGGCTATCGGGACGATAATAAGATACCCGTTTTCGAATCCACGGCCGAAAAGACCGCAGACCAGGGTGATCACCGCGATAGGGCCGCTACCCAGGGACGAAGAGGAGGCGATGGTGGCCAGGGGAATGAGAAAGGCAACCGGCAGGAGCCTGGGAAGGGAAATCGTAAGCTGGGAATAGGAGGATAGGACGGCCGCGAAGGAAAAGGCGGCGATATACGCGGTGCCGATCCGGCCGGCGAAAATTCCACCGGGAAGGAAAATAGCGTTGTATCGTCGCTTTACGCCCTGATTTTCCCTGGATTGCCTGATAATAGTACCCAGGGCGAATCGTACGCTTCCGGAGCTCATGGCGGCCAAGGCTGCGGGCAGGCTGGAATAGAGCAGGGGCAGGGGATTCTTCTTTCCATTGAGGAAAAAGAGGGCCAGGGGTAGCACGATGAGAAGATGGCCAACATAGGCAATGCTCAAATAAAGGAGGAAAGATCCGTATATACCTCCCTTGAGCGAGTCGGCCAACAAATGAAGGGTCCGGGCCGAAATGGGGATCAACAGCGCTCCCGCGATTTCGGTAATGAAAACATTGATGGTGTGCAGGATTCGCGAAAAAGAATCCAAAAAGTTGACGAACGGTTTGGCCGCTATGGGGTCGTGCGCCATCGCCAGGCCGATGCAGAGGGCCAGGACGAGGGCTGGCAAGGGCCAGTCTCCGGAGCGTAAAAACAGTTCGGAAATATTCTTAGGAAAGATCTCCAAAAAACCTTCGCCGAAGCCTTGCGCGGTGGGAGCCGCGATATCCGACAGGAGGGGAAGCCTGATAGGAAGAACGATCAACGCCGAGATCAGGCCGAGAATCGTGGCGGTGACAAGGGAGAGGGCGAAGAAGGAAAGGCTTTTGAACGTCAAGTCCCAGAAGCGTTTTTCTTCATACAGCTTGACCACCGCCAGGGGGAGGTTGACCAGGAGGAGAAGCTCCAAAACATAAAAGCCTATTCGCAGGGCGATTTCGGAGGCCTGATAGAATGCGGCGCCAGATTCGAAGAGGGAAGGGGGGCTGACCCAGAAGAGCAGTGCCCCAAAGACTATGCCGGCCAGGTATTTGAACCATAGTTTCATCGCCGTTCAGCATACCCGCAGGCTAAAGCGGCGGTCAACCTCGGGCTGGCGGGCACGCCGCGGCTGTCCGAGACCTTGCGGAATTC